>JAYTHT010000427.1:0-3818 GCA_043732365.1 Novosphingobium sp.
TCACGACTGTATTGCCGATGGTGCGTTTGCGCCCGGCGTCAGCGTGGCCGATTTTCCCGAACGCTGGGGCATTGTCGCGCATGCGCTGGTGCTGCCAGAGCCTCTGGCCGGTGCGGGAGTCAAATCGTTCCGGTCGAGCGCGCATTTGCTCGCACTCCTGGCGCATCGGCTTGCCGCCGAAACCATGGGGCTGCGGATCTATGTCGTGGGCAGTGAACCGTTCGTGTGGGATGTGGCGCGCGTTGCCACCGCGGCGGGGATGGGGCGCGATGAAATGCAGTTGTTCGCCATGGGTCAACCGGTACGCCGGGTCAGCTGCGTGCATTGCCGCCACATCAATCCGGGGGTGACCACCACGCTGGTCACATGTGCGGGCTGCGGTGTCACGCTGACCGTGCGCGACCATTTTTCGCGCGCACACAACGCCTGGATGGGCGTGCAATGCGATGCCGAAGCGCCGGGCGAACTGCCGGCAGTCGAGGATCTGATCGCATGATGTATGGTCAGACTCTGCTGCTGCGCGTGGCCGATGCGGTTCTGGTCGCGCCGGGATTGCGGCGGTTGCATCTGGTGGCCGCCGATGGTGCGCGGCTGCCGCCGGCGGCGCCGGGCGCGCATATCACGCTGACGCTGCCGCGCGGGCACAACTCGTATACGCTGGTGTCGGTTGACCTGGAGGCGGGGTACGAAGTGATCGTGCGCCTGACCGATCGGTCGCGTGGCGGGTCGCGCCATATCCACGAACGGCTGGCCACCGGTGACGTGATCCGCGCGACAGTGCCGCACAACCTGTTTGCATTGCACAGCCAGGCCCGCAAGCACCTGTTGATTGGCGGCGGCATCGGCATCACCCCGATGATCGCATTCATTTCGTATTTGCGTGCAACCCATGCACATTTTGAACTGCACCAGATTGCCGCCGCTGGCGAAACCGGGGTGTTCGAAACGCTGCTCGGCGCGCGTCCGGGTGAACGCGTGCATGTCCACGCCGGGCGTGCCGGGTTTGACCTGACCGCATTGCTCGCCGCGCAACCGTTGGGTACGCATGTCTATACGTGCGGCCCGGCGGGGTTGATGGACTGGGTTGAGGCTGCCGCCGCCACGCTCGGCTGGCCTGGGAGCCATGTCCATCGTGAAGATTTCGGGGCGAGCGGCGGCGAACCGTTTATGCTGCGGCTGGCAAAGTCGGGCATCGATATTGCCGTTGCGGGCGATCAGACGATGCTCGCCGCGATCGAGGCGGCAGGCGTGGAGGCGCCATCACTGTGCCGGGGCGGGGCGTGCGGGGCGTGCATGGTGCCAGTGCTGGACGGCACGCCCGAGCATCGCGACCATTACCTGACGCCCGCCGAACGCGCATCATCGCGCATGGTGATGCCATGCGTTTCGCGCAGTCGCTCTGCGACGCTCGTGCTCGATTTATAAGGAAGCCCTGACATGGCCACCCGGTTCAAGCCTGACGAAACGTTTCGCGACGATTATCGCTATGGCAACAGCGACGATGCGATCATGCGCTTTCCGTTCCCGTTTGGCGAAGACGGCTATATGTACGGCGTGAATATCGAGCCGCACAGCCGCGCCGGATCAAACGGCGCGTTCGCAGTCGCGTTCGATATCGACGAACATTACGTGTCCGAATGCGCCGAACGCGCGACGACGCTGGCGCTCGAACCGGGCCGTTGCCTGGTGCTGCCGCATATGGACGCGGCGCAATGGGACACGCTCGAACTGATCATGGAAAGCCTGGCAGCCGATTACCCCGACCAGTTTGTGCTGGAACGCAGCGGGCTTGACTGGACGTGGACCAATCGGCCGCTGGGCCTGCATCAGGCATTCCGGTTTGGCGATGCGACCACGCTGCCGCACCCACCGTTCGAATATATCGTGCGCCAGGCGCAGGGCGATTTCACGCTGCAGGATCAGCGCGATGGTACACTGTACATGGATGGCGGGATCGCGACGACGCCGGCGGATTGGAGCCTGGCGTTCGATGTCGGCATGACATTCCACGAATGGCATGGGCCGGTGCCGCTGGCGCATCAGGCAGGGGTGTTTGACCGCGCGCTGCAATACCTGTTGCGTATACGCTATGGCCATCCGGCGCGGCGATTGAACTGGACGATGACGATCAATCCCCGGCTTGACACTTCGCCCGAAAATTTTCCGCTATGGGGGCCGGATCGCGCCAGCCTGACCCCGGAAAACATCGGTGCAAAGCTGTTTTTGCGTGTGGAATTGCAGAGTTTCTTTCGTCTGCCGCGATCAAATGCACTGCTGTTCGGGATCCGCACGTATCTGGCCAGCCTGGATGACCTGACGCGCGTGCCCAAATGGGGGCGGCGCCTGCACCGGGTGATCCGCGATCTCAATCCAGAGCTGATCGGGTACAAAGGGCTGACCCGGTTTCATGATATTCTGGTCGCGCATCTTGCCGCATTCGATGATGGCACGCCGACATCGGCGGGCATCGCGCCCGATGTTGCGCAAATACCCTGAGCGACACAGCGTGAACCTGCTAGCCTGCGCTGGACAGGCTTGGAGTAGATGATGGCACGACACGCACGCGGGACTGAACACAAAGCGGTGGACCTCGATGCGCCGCCTGAACCGTTCCCGACCGGATCGGGCGCGCCGCGCAACGATCCGCGCGCGCTGGAAAAGGCGCTGGGGCTGCGCGTGCGGCAATTGCGGCGTCAGCAGGATTTGTCGGTTGCCGATCTCAGCGCCGCCGCCGGACTGTCGACCGGCATGCTGTCAAAAATCGAAAACGGCCAGATTTCGCCGTCGCTGACATCGGTGCATTCGCTGGCGCAGGCGCTCAATGTGCCGATTTCGGCGCTGTTTGCACTGGCGGAGGATCGTCAGGATTGTTCGTATGTGGCGGCCGGCCAAGGCGTGAAGATCGAACGGCGCGGGACCAAGGCGGGGCATATCTACCAATTGCTCGGCCATTTGCTGAGCGGTGACCTGGCGATCGAACCTTATCTGATCACGCTGTCTGCCGACGCGTTGCCTTACACCAGCTTTTCGCACAGCGGGACCGAGCTGATTTACATGCTGGAGGGCGCGCTAAGCTATCGCCACGGCGACCGCAGCTATGATCTGAAGCCGGGCGATACGCTGTTGTTCGACAGCCAGGCGCAACATGGCCCCGAAACGCGCGGGCAGGGCGTGATCCGCTATCTGTCGATTATCGTGTACCCGCGTGCCGGCAGCAATGGCGGGTGAAAATCGGCGAGTGAAGATCGGGGCGGCTGAGAGTTCTTTTAGGGAAATTCTTTTTCCCCGCAGTTGACGCTTTAGGACCGCAGGGTTATCGCATCGGCACCGGGCCGGCGGTGTGCGACCATCCACGGTGGCAAGGTGCGAGCGTAAGGCTGGGCGCGCGAATTCGGGGCTTTTCGCGGGAGACGGGAGACATTATGGCCAAGCGGATTGCAGTGATTGGTGCCGGGGCAAGCGGCCTTGCCGTGCTGCGCGCGTTTCAGAGCGCCAAAGCCAAAGGGATCGATGGTCCCGAGGTCGTCTGTTTCGAAAAACAGGACGATTGGGGCGGGCTGTGGAAATATAGCTGGCGCACCGGGCTCGATCAATTTGGCGAACCGGTCCACGGATCGATGTACCGCTATTTATGGTCGAACGGACCAAAGGAATGCCTGGAATTCGCCGACTATTCGTTTGAAGAACACTTTGGCCGGCCGATCCCGTCGTATCCGCCGCGCGCCGTTTTGCACGATTATATCATGGGCCGTGTCGAAAAGGCCGGGGTGCGCGATATGGTGCGGTTCAACAGCCCGGTGCGCTGGGTGTCGTGGGAT
>JAYTHT010000428.1:0-12120 GCA_043732365.1 Novosphingobium sp.
CGAAGATCCGGCGGTGCGCACGCGGGTGTTCGAAGATTACGAGAATGTCGCCGCGATCGCCGCTGCCGACATCCTTGTCACTTATACCTGTGACGTCACGCCATCGCTGGCTGCACAAGAGGTATTGCGCGACTGGCTGATGGCGGGCGGGCGCTGGTACGCGCTGCATGGCACCAATTCGGTGCTGCGCCTGCTAACCGAAGGATCGAATGCCGGGCTGTGGGATGCGCCGCGCTGGGCCCCGCTGATGATGAACCTGCTGGGCAGCCAGTTCCTGTCACATCCGCCGATTGCGCCCTATACCGTGACCGTGGCCGATCCGCACCATCCGCTGACGCAAGGGGTGGAACCGTTCGAGACGACCGACGAATTGTACCACATGGCAACCTTTGGCGATTTGCAGGTGCTGCTGGAAACCGAATGCACCGCGCAGGGCACCGGTTTTGTCGAGGCTGCGGATGCGCCGGGCACACATCCGGTGATGTATCTGAAAGCGCATGGGCAGGGCGCGGTGCTATACAACACGCTGGGCCACTGCCGGGGCCATTATGACTTGCAACCGATGCTGGACTGGTGGCCGACGGTGGACCGCTGCGCGTGGGACCTGCCGGTGTTTTACGTCCTGCTGCGGCGCGGGATCGCGTGGCTGAAGGATCTCGAGCCGACCTAGATTTGTGCCACCCACCGCCCAGCACCCCCGGCCCAACCGCCCATTTATGGTACTCTGTGGGCGGTTGGGCCGGGGGTGCGGGGCGGTGGGTGGCGCTTTCGAAACAGGCTCTTAGGCGGCGATCCCGGCAAACCTGTCGAGCGCAACTTCGGGTGGTTCGGGCCAGCGCGACAGCACCAGCAGGCGTTTGTGGCCCTGGCCGATGATCAGTTCGTCGGTCACGCCCATGCCGCCATGGAACTGGATCATTTCGTGGCCCAGTTCGACCGCGTTCAGCGCGATGAACGCCGCAACGCCCATGACCGCGCCGGAAAATTCTGCGGTGCCCTGGGTCACCATCGCCAGCGACAGCAAAGCGCGGGCCTGTTCGATCACTGTATATTGCGCGACCATGCGGTGCTGGATCGCCTGAAAACTGCCCAGCGGCGCGCCAAATTGCTGGCGCGTGCGCAAATATTCGATGGTATCGTCGAACAGCCGCTGCATCACGCCCAGCGCCTCTGCCGACCGGGCCAGCGACGCCATTTTGGCAACATGGGCATGCGCGGCCAACCCGCCATCCAGCGGCCTGGCTGGCACGCCATCCAGCGTCAGGTGCGCGGCGACCGATCCATCGGTCATGCGCCAGGATGCGATGACCAGGCCGGGCGCATCGGCCTCGACAAAATAGAACGCCACGCCGTCGCTGGCACCCGGCGATCCGCCCGTACGCGCCGAAACGATATAGCCATCAACGCCGTAGCCCGATGGCACGAATGGCTTTGTGCCCGACAGCACGCTTTCCCTTGCCTGGGTTTCAACCCACAGATGCCCGCCCCGGCTGCCCGTTTCGATATGCGCAAGCGCCAGCCGGACCGCGCCCGACAGCAGGCCATCCATCAACCGGTCGCGCAAATCGGCGGGCGCGGTGTCTGCAAACAGGCACCCGGCGTAGACCACGTTTTCGATCAGCGGTTCGACGACCAGTCCGCGCCCCAGCGCCTCAAACACCGTGGCGATGGCCGTGGCATCGAGTGCAAGCCCGCCATGTTGCGCAGCAAATGGCGCAGCAATCAGCCCGAGTTCGCCCAACAACGCCCAATTGGTCCGCGAATATCCATCGTCCGACGCCAGATAGGCGCGGCGGCGTTCCATATCGTATTGATCAGCGACAAAACGCTCGGCCAAAGCCTTCAGCATTTCCTCGTCTTCGCCCAGATCGAAATTCACGGCGCTCTCCCTTATGCAGCTCGTCTATCACCCCGCTGGGCAAGGGCAGGCTGCACAAAAGGCTAGGCATTTAAATCCGGCCGGTGATTGTGTCCGTGCGGGGCAGGGTTTATGACGCACAAAATAATAATTGGGAGAGTGGCTTGTTCTCGGTCGAAACTATCGACTCGGTCCGTATCACCGGGCCGCAAGATGTCCGCAGGGCGGCAGAGGCATTTCATGCAATGGCGTTGAGCCATGGCATGCGCGCGGCCCCGGCCCACGACATCGCCGACAAACGCACACCGCGTGATGCCGATGGCAATATTCTGGCGCTCGAGGTGTTTGGCTGGAGCGACGAGAAAGTCTGGTGGCGCAACACGCGGATTGCGCTCGATTCGCCGATCACATCGGCGTGCCGTTTTGAAAGCGAGCCATTCTGGGTCAGCGCCAAGGGGTTTCACACCCGCCAGCCGAACCATTACCTGAATTCGATCGATCTGACGAATTTCGAAAATCGCGCGATGACCCGCGCCGCGATCGTCGTGCCGGTGCATCTGCCATTCGGGCAGATCGGCGCGGTCAGCTTCAACCCGCTCGACCGCGCGACCACCGAGCTTGAGGATGTGTTTTTGGAACTGAGCGATGCATTTGGCGTCTTTTCGCGCACATTCATCGCCAGCTATGTCCAGGCGATGGGGTCGGCGCAGGCCTTGCCCTCCGGATCGCGCCTGTCAAAGCGCGAAGTCGAATGCTTGCGCTGGGCAGCGATCGGCAAGACCGATCTGGAAATCAGCATGATCATGAGCCGCAGCCGCGCCACCGTGCGGTTTCACATCCACAATGCCTCGACCAAGCTGAACGCGGTGAACCGCAGCCAGACCGTGTTCAAGGCGTCGCAGTTGGGCTATATCTCGCTGACCAACTAAGCATCCTGTATTAAGGTCTGTCAGCGAGTATCAGCGCCGCCGCGCGCAGCCCCAGCGCCATCGCCGGCGCATTGGTATTGCCGGTAATATGCCCCGGCATGACCGAACAATCGGCGATGCGCAGGCCGCTGACACCGCGCACTTTCAAGCCGGGATCGACCACCGCGTTGTCATCGGATCCCATCCGGCACGATCCGATCGCGTGCAGCCCGCAACTTGCCAGGCTGCGGAACGCACTCAAAATGTCCCCGTCGGTCTGGATCTCGGCCCCCGGAATCAGTTCCGCGCCGATTTTGGCAGCCATCGGGCCCGCACCTGCCAGACGGCGCATGAACCGCACGAGCGCAATGGCCGAGGCGCGATCGTGTTCAGTTGACAGCCAGTTGGGCGTGATGACCGCCGCAGCAGCCATGCGCGGGCCGCCCACGCGCACCGATCCCTCGCTGGTCAGGCGCAGCAGCTGGCCATATATCGTCAGGCCCGGTTTGCGATCGATCTTGTCGAGCGGCACCGGATTGCCATCGTCGGACACCGCAAACGTATACCCGCCCATATAGATCTGCGCGTCGGTGCGGCCATCGGGATGCGCCACATTGCAAAATGCGCCCACTTCAAACGGGCCCGTTGCCATGATGCCGCTGCGAGTCGCAAAATATCGCAGCATCGCCGCAATCAGCCCGGGCCCATGCAACTGCCCGCTGGTGCCGCGCCCCACCACCAGCCGATAGGGCATCGACAGCGCCAGATGTTCGAGCATGCGTTCGCCGACATCAGGCGATTGCACGATCGGTGCGATACCCGCCGCCGCCAGGCGTGCGCCGTCGCCAATGCCTGATCGTTGCAACAGCAGCGGGCTTTCCAGCGTTCCGCCCGACACAATCACTTCGCCCCGGCAGGCAAAGCGCACCGGCACGCCATCGACCACCGCGTCCACGCCGACAGCGCGGCCGTTTTCAATGACGACCCGTTCGGCCAGCGCGCGGATGGCAATGGTGACATTGGCCCGCCGCGCGGCGGCGGCAAGGAATGTGCGCGCGGAACTTTGCCGACGCCCGGCGCGGATGTTGTGACTGTAATAGCCGATGCGGGGGCCCGCCTCGCCATTCAGATCATCGACGCGCGCCAATCCCAGCGCTTGTCCTGCCGCGATCATATCCTCGGCCAGCGGATAGCTGTAAACCCGCGGATCGACATGGACGCGGCCGCCCGTGCCGCGCATTGGGGCCGGGCCGGAGGCGTGGTCTTCCAGTTCGAGAAATGCCGCAGTCATTGCTGCACCGTCCCATCCAGTTGCGCCATCGGCGGCCCAGGCGTCATAATCGGCAGGTTCGCCCCGGCTCCAGATCATGCCGTTGATCGCCGACGATCCGCCCAGACCCTTACCGCGAATCCACACTTCGTTGGCGGCGCCGCCGGCCACGCGTGGCTGACTGACCGGATAGGCCCAGATGTGGTCGGGATTGGTGACGAGCTTTGCGACGCCTTTGGGCAAAGTCACCCAAAAGCCGTCATTGCGACCCCCGGCCTCCAGCACCAGGACGTTCGAACGCCCGTCTGCGCTCAGTTTTTCGGCGACAACACAGCCGGCCGAGCCCGCGCCAATGACGATGTAATCCCATTCCATGCTGCAATCTCCCGGGGCGCATGGTGCCACAGTCATAAAAGTAGCGACCCTAGCGTTTTGCAGAGTCGGAAAATCCCGCGCGATGGCGCTTAAAGGGCGCGACCGGACTCAAAACCGGATGGGGATATGATGCACGCGATCGCTGAAGGACTATTTACTCAGGAAGACCAGCCTCGCCTGATTGGTGGGCGCGACACGGCCAGCGGCCGGATCGTGTTCCCATGCCCGACAAGCGCGGCATTCGAACCCTATGCATTGCGGCGCGATGGCGCGCTGTGGTCGTGGACGATCCAGCGCTATCGGCCCAAAAGCCCGCCTTATATGGGGCCCGAAGCGTTTAGTCCGTGGGCCGTCGGTTATGTCGAACTGGCCGGTGAAGTGATCGTCGAGGCGCGGCTGGCCAATGTTGCATTTGACGACATTCACATCGGCATGCCGCTGGAACTGATTTTGATACCGCTCGATCCGGACGCTTGCGATAGCGTGCTGGTTCATGCGTTCCAACCCGCAGGAGCAAGCGTATGAGCGGCGACGTCTGTATTGTCGGCATCGGCATTCATCCCTTTGGTCGCGCCAATGGCGTGTCCGGCATCGACCAGGGTGTGTTTGCGGTGCGCCAGGCTTTGGCCGATGCGGGCGCACAGTGGGGCGACATTCAATTTGCCTATGGCGGTTCGGATGCTGCGGGCAATCCCGATACGATGGTCGATCGGCTGGGCCTGACCGGCGTGCAATTCATCAATGTGCGCAATGGCTGTGCGGCGGGCGGATCGGCGCTGTTTTCGGCGCAGATGGCGATCAAGTCGGGCGAATTCGAGATCGGCCTTGCGGTCGGGTTCGACAAACATCCGCGCGGCGCGTTCAATGCTTTGCCCAGCGAATACAACTTGCCCGATTGGTATGGGGAGGCCGGGTACATGATCACCACGCAGTTTTTTGCGAACAAGATCACGCGGTATATGCACGAACACGGCATCAGCCGGACGACGCTGGGCCGCGTTGCGGAAAAGGCGTACCGCAATGCTGTCCACGCGCCCCACGCCTGGCGGCGCGAGCCGGTCGAGCTAGACGACATTCTGAACGGCGCGATGGTATCCGACCCCTATAGCAAATTCATGTTCTGCTCGCCCGCAGAGGGCGGGGTCGCGCTGATCCTGGCAAGCGAGAAAAAGGCGCGCGAACTGGGCAAGCCGCTGATCCGGCTGAAAGCCGTGACGATGCGCACGCGCCCGCCCAAATCGTTCGAAGTATTTGCGCCCTCGATCGACATTGGCGGCGGTACTGCGACCGCGACGCGGATGGCCTCTGTTGCCGCGTTTGCGATGGCGGGGCTGGGCCCGCGCGACATTGCTGTGGCACAATTGCAGGACACCGAGGCGGGCGCCGAAATCATGCACATGGCCGAAAACGGGTTCTGCACAGATGGCGACCAAGAGGCGTGGCTGGCGCAAGGGCGCACGAATATCGACGGGGCCTTGCCGGTCAACACCGATGGCGGCTGCCTGGCTTGCGGCGAACCGATCGGCGCATCGGGCCTGCGCCAGGTGCATGAAAACGTGGTGCAATTGCGCGGCCACGGCGGCGGGCGCCAGGTGCCGGGCAACCCCAAAACCGCCTATAGCCATGTCTATGGCGCGCCCGGCGTGTCCGCAGTGACCATTCTGGAGCGCTGAGGCTTATGGACATTCAGCTCTCTGCCGACGAACTGGCGTTTCGCGACGAAGTGCGCGCGTTTCTGGCCAGGAACCTGCCGGCGGCGGTGAAGATCGGCGCGGCGGCATCGCCCACGGTGTTTGTCGAGCCCGATATCGGCCAGCACTGGAACACGGTGCTGCATGCGAAAGGATGGCTGGGGTATCAGTGGCCAAAGGCGGTCGGCGGCACCGGCTGGAACGTCGTGCAGCGCTATATTTTTGAAAAGGAATGCGCGTTGGCAGGGGCGCCGAACCTGACCGTGCTCGGATTGAAGCTGGTTGCGCCGGTGATTTATACGTTTGGCACGGCGGCGCAAAAGGCAAAATATCTGCCGCGCATCCTGTCGGGTGAGGATTACTGGTGCCAGGGATTTTCCGAACCGGGCAGCGGATCGGATCTGGCATCGTTGCAATTGCGCGCGGTGCTTTCGGCCGATGGCACGCATTATGTGCTCAACGGGTCAAAGATCTGGACCACGCATGCGCATTGGGCAAACCATATGTTCTGCCTTGCGCGCACCAGTGCCGAGGGCAAGAAACAGGCGGGCATCAGTTTCCTGCTGGTCGATATGGCGCAGCCCGGGATTTCGGTGCGCCCGATCCTGACGATGGCGGGCGACCACGAAGTCAACCAGGTGTTTCTGGAAGACGTTATCGTACCTGTCGAAGACCGCGTGGCCGAAGAAGGCGATGGGTGGAAACTCGCCAAATTCCTGCTGGAAAACGAACGCGGCGGATCGTGCCATGCGCCAAAGCTGGGTTATGACCTGGACCAGGTGGTGATTGCCGGGCAAAGCCAGCCCGACGGGCGCGGCGGTGAGCTGGCCGACGATCCGGTGTGGAAACGCCGTATCGCCAAGGCGCGGCTAGGCGTGCAATCGCTGGAAATGATCGAGCTGAAAATCCTGTCCGAAGTGTCGAAAGGCCGTCCGCCCGGGCCGCAGACATCGCTGACCAAATTGCTCGCGTCCAATTTGCGGCAGGACATCGACCTGCTGGCCGTGGACGTGCTCGGCCCGGCGGGGCTGCAACTGGATTGTGTGCGCCCGCTTTATGGTGATAACGCACCGCTGCCGGTCCATTCCCGCGCGGCGCAAGTTGCCGGTGCGCGCTATCTCAACAGCCGGGCCTGGACGATTTTTGGCGGAACCAACGAAGTGCAGGCCGGAATTATCGCACGGACGGTGCTGGGACTATGATCAAAAGCAGGGAGCTACGATGCAACTGAGTCGTGAGGCACTATTGCGCGCCTATCGTCAGATGAAAGTGATCCGCGAATTCGAGGAACGCCTTCACACCGACATCCAGACCGGGGAAATCGCCGGATTCACGCATCTGTATTGCGGACAGGAAGCCGTAGCGGTGGGGGTGTGCGAGCATCTGTCCACCGCCGACAAGATTGTCTCGACGCACCGTGGCCACGGCCACTGCCTGGCCAAAGGATGCGAAGTGAACGGCATGATGGCCGAAATCTGGGGCAGCCGCGAAGGCCTGTGC
Source organism: Novosphingobium sp. (assembly GCA_043732365.1). Taxonomy (GTDB): domain Bacteria; phylum Pseudomonadota; class Alphaproteobacteria; order Sphingomonadales; family Sphingomonadaceae; genus Novosphingobium. The sequence continues at coordinate 7,603 of JAYTHT010000428.1, forward strand.
AAGGGCAAGGGTGGATCGATGCACATCGCCGATGTCGATCAGGGCATGCTGGGCGCCAATGGCATCGTCGGCGCGGGCGCGCCGATCGCGGTGGGCGCGGCAATCGCGGCCCGGATCGATGGCAAAGGCCATGTCGCGATCGCGTTTTCGGGCGACGGTGCGTGCAACCAGGGCACCACGTTCGAGGCGATGAACATGGCGGTTGTGACCAAAGCGCCATGCATTTTCGTGTTTGAAAACAATCACTATTCGGAACATACCGGGTTTGAATATGCGGTCGGCACCGCGCACGACATTGCCAGCCGGGCCGAAGCATTCGGCATGAAAGTGTGGCGCGGCGATGGCACCGATTTCTTTTCGGTGCATCAGACCATGCGCGATGTGCTGGACTATGTGCGCGCTGGCAATGGCCCTGCCGCAGTGGAATTCGACACCGAACGGTTCTTTGGCCACTTCGAAGGCGATCCGCAGCGCTATCGCGGCCCAGGTGAACTCGACCGCATCCGCGAAACGCGCGATTGCCTGAAGAAATTTCGCGCCAGCGTGACCGGCGCCAAACTTTTGACCGACGAAGACCTCGACGCGCTCGATACCGAAGTGCTGGCCGAGATCGAAACCTCGGTGGTGCGCGCAAAAGCTGCAGCACGACCGGTCGCCGAAGACGTCCTGACCGACGTCTATATCGCGTATTAAGGCGGGGACCGCACAATGGCCAAGATGATGTATCGCGACGCCGTCGTTTCTACGATCGCAGAGGAAATGGAGCGCGACCCCAACGTGGTCGTGCTGGGCGAAGACGTGGTCGGCGGTATGGGCACGCCGGGCGGACCCGAAGCGATCGGCGGGATCTGGTCGACATCGACCGGATTGTATGGCCGGTTTGGCGCAGAGCGCGTGATCGACACGCCGATTTCGGAAAGCGCCATTATCGGTGCGGCATCGGGCCTGGCGCTGGCCGGCAAACGGCCGATTGCCGAACTGATGTTTGCCGATTTCATCGGTGTCAGCCTGGACCAGATCTGGAACCAGATGGGCAAATTCCGCTATATGTTCGGCGGCAAGACGCGCTGCCCGGCGGTAATTCGCATGGCCTATGGCGCAGGGTATAATGCCGCTGCGCAGCACAGCCAGTCGGTCCATCAGATCCTGACCGGGATGCCGGGGCTGAAAGTCGTGATGCCGACCACGCCCGCCGATGTGAAAGGATTGCTGCGCACCGCGATCCGCGATGATGATCCGGTGATCTTTCTGGAGCACAAGGCGTTGTACGGCGTGTCCGGCGAAGTGCCCGATGATCCGGATTTCATGATCCCGTTTGGCCATGCGCGACTGTCGCGGGCCGGGCAGGATGTGACGATCGTATCCAGCGGGTTGCTGCTGGGGTTTTGCGAGGCGGTGGCCGACAAATTGGCCGCCGAAGGGATCGGTTGCGATGTGATCGACTTGCGCACGACCAGCCCGCTGGACGAAGAAACGATCCTCGATTCGGTGGAGGTGACCGGGCGGCTGGTGGTGGTGGATGAAGCCCCACCGCGCTGCGGCCTGGCCGGCGACATTTGCGCGCTCGTTGCCAACAAGGCGTTTACCAGCTTGAAAGCACCGCCGCAGGCGGTCACTCCGCCGCACACTCCCATCCCGTTCGCGCGAGAGCTGGAATCGGCGTACCTGCCTTCGATCGAAAAGATCGAAGCGGCGGTGCGCAAGGTTCTGGGCTTTCGCTGAGGAGCCGCGACATGGCCGATATCCGCCCGTTCTGCATGCCCAAATGGGGCATCGAAATGACCGAGGGCACCATCGCCTCATGGATGGTCAACGAAGGCGATGCCTTTAAACGAGGCCAGACGCTGTGCCTGATCGAAACCGCCAAGATCACCAATGAGGTCGAAGCGGAATATGACGCGGTGATCAAACGCGTGTTGGTGCCATCGGGCGAAGACGCGCATGCCGTGGGCACACTGCTGGCGGTATTTGCCGATGCGCAAGCCAGCGATGCCGACGTGGATGCGTTTATCGTCGCATTCAGGCCAGCCGAAACCGCGGTTGCGGCCAAGGCGAGCATTGATGCGGAGCCTGTGCCGGTTCCGGCAGCCGCACCGAAAAAGATCACCACCAATCGGCCGATCAGCCCCGAAGCGTTAAAGCTGGCCGAGGCGGAAGCTATTGATCTCGACGGGATCGACGGTTCTGGCCGCGATGGGCGCATAACCTATCAGGACGTGGCGCAGGCGGCGCGGCTGGTCGCAAACCACACCATGCGCGGGACCGCGGCCCTAGTGGCAGAACTGGCCACGATTTTTGCATCACCGTTGGCGCGGCGGATTGCCGTGCAGCACGACATCGATCTGGCCGCGTTGATCGGAACCGGCCCGCGTGGCCGCATTTCAAAGGCGGACGTGCTGGCGCTGGTCAAACCGCCGGCTGTTGCGGCGCCTATCGTATTTGGCGCGGCGTTTATGCCGGGTGAAAACCGCGCTACGGTGCAACCGTTCGACAAAGTGCGCAAGATTGTCGCGCGGCGGCTGACCGAGGCAAAAGTGACGATCCCGCATTTTTATTTGCGGGTTTCGGTGCGGGTCGATGAACTGGTGGCATTGCGCAAGACGGCCAATGTGGTGCTGGGCACAAAGGCATCGATCAACGACTATCTGGTCAAGGCGGTCGCGCTGGCGCTTGTGCGGCATCCCGATGTGAACGTGCAAGTCCACGGCGATGCGGTGCACCGCTTTCCCCATGCCGACATCGCGATCGCTGTCGCCAGTCCAAAGGGCCTGGTTACACCGATCGTGCGGCAGGCAGACCGCATGCATGTCGCCCAGATCGCGGCTGCGACACGCGCGCTGATCGACAAGGCGCAGGCGGGCAAGCTGTTATATGAAGACATGGATGGCGGCACATTTTCAATCTCCAACCTCGGCATGTTCGGGATCGAAAGCTTTGACGCGATCATCAATCCACCCCAGGGCGCCATTCTGGCGGTGGGCGGGATCAACCGCGTCGCGGTGGAATTGCCGGGCGGAGATCCGGGTTTTGAAAGCCGCATCGGATTGACCCTGTCGGTCGATCACCGCGCGATCGACGGCGCGGCGGGCGCCCAGTTCCTGCAAACCTTGAAAAGCCTGATCGAGGCACCGGAAGGGCTGTTTTAATGACCCGCGCCATCACTGCACTTGGCCCCGTCGGCCAACTCGCCTATTTGCCCCGAGATTTTGACGCGGCGGTGCGGTACTGGACCCAGACGATGGGGGTCGGGCCGTTTTTCCTGATGGAAAACGTGGCGTTGGGCGATTGTAAGTACAAGGGCGCGGCAACCGACGCGGTGTTTTCGATCGCGATTGCGTATTGGGGCGATGTGCAGATCGAACTGGTCCGCGCAGAAAACGATGCCCCATCGATCTATACCGGCGAATACGCGGTAACAGACGGGCTGCACCACGTGTGCATCTTTGTGGATTCGATCGCCGAAGCGCGTGCCGCCTGCGCCCAGGCCGGCGTGCAAATTCTGGTCGAAGGCACAGTCGGTGCCGATGGCGCGGTGATCTATGTCGACGCGGGTGGTGGCCCGGGCACCGTGATCGAATTGTTGCAAAACATGACCGGGGCCGCTGGCGTGTTCCAGATGATCAAGGATGCGGGCGTGAAATGGGATGGCACTGAGCCCCTCCGAAAATTGGGTTAGACGTGAAATGGGTCCTGTCAGGTCTTGTCAGACTAAAATTGCCGACGGGGCGGAGTGCTGGTAAAACGGAAAAATGAGCGAGGTTGCCAACCCGTTCCGCTGTTTTAACTCGTCGCCCGAGATGATCCGAATGGCGGTGACGCCGTATGTTCGGTACCCGCTGTCGCTGCGGAATGTCGAGGATCTGTTATCTGAACGCGGCGTCGACATTTGCCACGAGACGGTGCGGGTCTGGTGGAACCGTTTGGCCCGATGTTCGCGGCTGAGATTCACCGGCGTCGTGTGAACCGGATGCGCGGTTTTCGTCATTGGCGCTGGCACCTTGACGAGGTGTTCGTAAAGGTCAACGGCGAGCGGCATTATCTGTGGCGAGCCGTTGACCATGAGAGCGAAATCCTTGAGTCCTATGTCACTAAAAAACGAGACAAATCCGCAGCTTTGCGGTTTTTGAAGAAGGCTTTGAAGCGGCATGGTCGGGTCGAGACTATCGTCACCGATGGGCTGCAATCCTACCCGGCGGCGATGCGGAAATTGGGTAATCTCGACCGGCGTGAGATGGGCCGCTGGCTCAACAATCGGGCCGAAAATTCTCACCTGCCCTTCCGACGACGAGAGCGCGCAATGCTGCGATTTCGCCGCACATCGACGTTGCAAAAATTCGTCTCGGTCCATGCCTCGTTTCATAACCATTTTAACTCGGAGCGTCACCTCGTCGACCGTCAGACTTACAAGATCCGTCGCTCGGCCGCGCTGGCCGAGTGGCAGAATATTGCGGCCTGAGGTTGGCCACTTTTGGCCTTCGTGCGCCAAACGGAGACGAGTTGCGATTAGACTGACAGCAC
>JAYTHT010000429.1:0-1043 GCA_043732365.1 Novosphingobium sp.
CCATGCCCCGGTCCACAACCACTTCAACCAGGAACGCCACCTCGTCAGCCGCGACATCTACAAAGCACGACGCTCCGCCACGCTGGCGAAGTGGCAGGCAGTCATGGGCTAACCCAAGGTCCGTTTTGGCATTCCCGCGTCCGCAAGAGACAAATGATCGTTAGACTGACAGCAACTCCGTGCCCAGATCACCACGGATTGCAGGGCCATAATCCAACGGGTTGCGTGTCGGCACCTTGACGATCGCGCCGCGCGTTCCGCCGGGAAAGACCACGGCAGTCGACGCAAATCGCGCGGCATTGACGCTCGGAAGTTCGGCGCCAGCAACGGCTGCCATCAGTGCGACACCCAACACGACGAGGCGTTTCAATTTGCGTTTTCGGGTGCGCGTGCGAACCGCAACGACTGACCGTTGGGAGCCGCGATCATCAAAGTTCCGTCGGATTGCAGCTTGGCCGAGGTCGCTGCCGCCAGAACTTCCCTGAACTGCGTTTCCTGCGCCGTGACGTTGGCCGGATAGGCCATGCGCGTCCCGATCATACCGGCGTAAACGCGCAGTTCGCTTCGCGTCAGCATATAGTTTGCCGAGTAATTATTGCAGGCCGATTTGCCGCCAATCTTGCCATTGGAACCGAACATGAGCGTGACCGGGCTTGATCCGACGGGGCGACCGGCAATAGCGGTACCGTGCCACCAGATATCCTTGATGTCGGTGGCCGCCACCGGTTCCATGGCAGGCGCCATCTCCTGCACCTCGGCACGCTTCGTGCGCCGATTGTAAAGGCACAGCATGGTGCCTGTTGCGCCCTTCATATGGCTTTGAGGATAGGTGCCGGTCACGGTGCGCGCATCCATAAGGAAGCGGTCGGAAAAGCGGACGACGGGTCCGACGCTGGCGCTGTGGAAACCCGATGCCGCTCTACAGGCCGCCGACGTTTGCTGGTCGAGTCCACCGAAGATCGCGAGCGACAGGAACGCTGCCGCCGCCCCGATGGCATGGCCGACGAAGGTGTTCCACGGCAGCGCGGCGTCGCTCTTCGGCG
>JAYTHT010000430.1:0-30251 GCA_043732365.1 Novosphingobium sp.
TCGATGTGCAGATCGGCGACAGCAAGTTGCCGCCATCACCGGTCGCTGGCGGATCGAACAGCACCGCCAGCTTGTGCAATGTCGTTGCCAAGGCGTGTACGGATATCGCCGGGCGGATCGCGCGTGCTGCCGTCGCCAAGGGGGCCGGCGGGCCCTTTGCCGGGGCTGATCCGGCGACGCTTCACCTGGCGGATGGCCAGCTTCGTGATGGTGCCGGCAAGTCAGAGCCGCTCGCCACGGCGGCGGCGCGTGTCCAGCATGGTGCAATCGAGGCTTATGCTGAAAATGTACCCGACGGCGTGCCGGCAGAAGGTGCCGCAGGGCTATACAAAGGCAAAGCGCCTTTGGCAGGGGGCGCCAAACTGAAGGACCGGATCCAGTTTGCCTTTGGTGCGCATTTTGTCGAAGTCCGGGTTCACACGCTGACCCGCGAAGTGCGCGCACCGCGCGCGGTTAGTGCATTTGCCGCCGGGCGGATCGTCAACCCAAAGACTGCGCGCAGTCAGCTTATGGGCGGGCAGATCTGGGGGATCGGCGCGGCGCTGCTAGAAGCGACCGAGATCGATCTGAAAACCGCCCGGTATTATAACGATGATCTGGCCGAATACAGCATACCGGTGAATGCCGATATCGGCACGGTCGAAACGATTCTGCTGCCCGAAAGAGACGACCAGGTGAATGCGCTGGGCATCAAGGGGGTCGGCGAACTCGGCAATGTCGGAATGAATGCCGCCGTCGCCAACGCAGTGTTCCACGCGACCGGTGTCCGTATTCGCGAATTGCCGGTCAGAATCGAGAAATTGCTGGCAGTTTAAGCACCGCGACGCACGGCGCGGGCAAAAACCGCCACCCGCTGCCTCGTAACTGTATGTCCCGACATGGGCTGCGCCAAACGGAATCGCAGGGGGCCGCTGGCCAGTTCGTCGATTGTAGTTACATTTGACGGGACAGATGCCTAGATCGGGCAGATGTATCCAGACGGAAATGCGCGATCGGCGCTCAGAGCAGCGACGGCTCACTATCATGACCGGGTTGATCGGGTATTTTCCGGGGCGGATCTGGGGGAAGTTGGGTCCTACGGCCGTTTTCTTCTGGCGCAGGCCGCAGGGTATCTGCCGATCGAGGCCGCGTTGACGTGCGGCGGCGTTGGCCGGACTATGCCCGACTGGGATGCCCGGCAACGCGGCGGGTTGCTGCTGGCCGATCTAGCCGACCTCGAACTCGCCCCCCCGGACTGCGTGCGTGAAATCATTTTCGGGGAGGAGGCGGCGGTGTTGGGTGCGCTTTATGTGCTCGAAGGCTCGCGTCTCGGCGGCGCTTTGCTCAAGCGGTCGGTGCCGCCAACATTTCCGTCACGTTTTTTGGGCGGCGGTGATTCGGCAGCATGGCGGCGCCTGCTCGCAGTGCTCGACGAACGCCTCGATACCGATGCAAAGCGGGCGATCGCGATCGAGGCCGCCTCTGCTGTGTTCACGCTCTTTGAAGTGAGCGGGCAACGCTATCTGGCACAAGACCAATCTGGCGCCAGGCGGGGGTTGGACTGACCTATCCGGGCAACGCCGTTGCGGATCAGTCGGATTTTTATCGGTTTGGCGCTCAACTTATGCAGCCATTGGCGCGATCAGGCATTTCGCATCCATAGACTGCCAGGCTTGTGGTTGAAGCGACTGGTGAAAGGAAGGATATCATGGCCGGAGGATGGACGCGCGACGGCGCAGTGCAGGATCAGATCGATGATACTGTCGCCGACGCGGTGCAGCTTGCGCGGGCGCGGATGCAGGCGGGTCCGGGCGAATCCCATTGCGAGATATGCGGAGAGGAAATCCCGGCGAAACGCCGGGCTGCGCTGCCCGGCGCGCGGACGTGTGTGCCGTGCCAGTCAAAACGCGACACCAGCGCGGCGTTCTCGGCGTTCAATCGGCGCGGCAGCAAGGATAGTCAATTGCGCTGATGCCCTTATACCTGCATTGGTGCGGATCAATTTCCGGTTGGCAGATGAATCGTAGGTCATAGAGCATAAGCCTGCTAAGGCAGGGCTGCAATGTCGCCTGCGACGGATATCGGGCTTTCTTTGATTGTCCTGTGCCCCGACTGGCTTCCGCGCCGGAAATGCGCCCTGATGGCCTTTTCGATCTTGTATTTAAGGTAATCGCCGTGATCACTGGTACCGTAAAATTCTTCAACGCCGACAAAGGGTACGGTTTTATTGCCCCCGAAACAGGCGGCGATGACGCATTTGTGCACATTTCGGCGGTGGAACGCGCAGGCATGTCCACGCTGCAGAAAGATCAGCGCGTCAGCTACGATCTGGAAAAAGACCAGCGCGGCAAGACGTCGGCAGTCAATCTTCAGTCGGCATGATCGCAGGGCTCGCACGGCCTGGACCAGGGCGTGCGTGACCCCGCAACGTTAATGTCAACACAATTTCCCGACTGCGATTCCGAACCGATCCATGTCCCGGGCCGTATTCAGGCCTATGGATTTTTGATCGCGCTGGATAGTAGTTGGGCGGTCACGCACGTCTCGGCCAATATCCGCGAATTCACCGGTCTCGCTTGCGAGATGTGGTGGGGTCGCGCGATCGAGGACGTGTGTGATCGCGATGCGGTGCATACGCTGCGCAACTGGGTCGCGATGCTTAATGGCCCCGATGCCGTGCAGCGGATATTCGCTCTTCCTCTGATTGCGGACCGGCCATCTTTCGATGTTGCGGTTCATTATGCCGGCGAAACGATCGTTATCGAGGCTGAACCGGCGGTCACCGACGAACGCGAGGCGGCTAGCCTGGTTCGCGCCATGGCCGCGCGGCTCAAGCACAGCAGCGATCTGGCCCAGTTCTTTCGCGACGGCGCCCGCCATGTTCAGGCGCTGACCGGCTTCAATCGAGTCATGGTCTACCGGTTCGGGGTCGACGGGCACGGTGAAGTTGTTGCCGAAGCGCTGCGCAACGGCGCCGAAAGCTATGTGGGTCTCCATTATCCTGCCTCGGACATACCAAAACAGGCGCGCGCGCTGTATGTGCGAAGCCCTTTCCGGATCATCGCCGATGTCGCGGGTACGGTGGTCCCGATCGAGGCGGCGCCAGGCATCGCAAGCACTCCGATTGATCAGTCCCTGTCAGCCCTGCGCGCGGTATCGCCGGTGCACATCGTTTATCTTGTCAATATGGACGTCGCTGCCTCGTTGTCGATTTCGATCATTGTCAACGGCGTCCTGTGGGGGTTGTTCGCCTGCCATCATGACACAGCCCGGTTGCCGAGTTTTGCCTACCGGACTGCCGCAGCGCTTTTCGGCGAAATTTTTTCGATGCTGCTCGAGGGGCGGTTGCGGCGCGATGCGGCCGACCATGCGCTGCGTGACCATGCACTCGCTGCCCTGCTGGTAGCGGAAATGAAACACGATCCTGCGCTATTGACCGATGCCTCGCGTCTGGGCGAACTGATCTTTGATACGGTTCCCGCCGACGGCGTCTGCGTCCATCTGGAAGGCCGCGTTTACGTGAACGGCCAGACGCCGGACGCCCGCCAATGCGCCGCGATTGCGATGTTGCTCGCGCAACGTGATACGCCCGGGATCTTTACAACCGACGCCTTGGGGACGGTCGTCGCCGGTACCCGGATCAATCCCGGCGCAACTGCCGGAATGATGGCGATACCCCTTGCACGCCATGCCGACGACTATTTGCTGCTGTTCCGCATCGAGCATATCCACACCGTGCGCTGGGCGGGGAATCCCGAGAAGATTGGGCCCCAGAAAGTGGGCAAGGAGAGTGATAATCAAGCATCTGTCACTCGGGCAGCCGAGCTATCCCCGCGCACGAGCTTTGCCGCCTGGGCCGAGCGCGTGCGGGGTCGGTCGATGCCGTTCACCGATCCCGAGCGCCACGCGGGTGAGGCGATCAGGATCGCGCTACTCGAAGCGCAACTCGGTTCGCCAGGCCAGGCCGGGAACGGCCCCGCAAGCCTTCAGGGTGACCAGGACCTGCTTATAGCCGAACTCAATCATCGCGTGCGCAATATCCTGGCGCTGATTCGTGGCTTGATCTCGCAAACACGCAGCGGCGCCGAAACAACCAATGGATTTATTGCGGCACTCGATGAACGGGTGCAGTCGCTTGCCCGGGCCCACGACCAGGTTACCAGTGACCGCTGGGGACCTGCGCGGTTGAGGGATCTGATCGACACTGAAGCAAGTGCCTATCGGGGATCAAGGGTGGATTGCATTACGGTCGAGGGGATTAATATCCTGATCGAGCCTGCTGCATTCACTACCCTTGCACTGGTCTTCCATGAACTCATGACCAACGCCGCCAAATATGGCGCTTTGTCCAACGACGGCTCGGTGCTGGTGGCATGGCGGCTGGGCGACGATGGCGATCTGTTGATCGACTGGACCGAACGCGGCGGTCCGCCGGTGTCGCCGCCAATGCGGCGTGGATTTGGTTCGACGATTATCGAGCGCTCCATCCCCTATGATCTCGGCGGTGCGGCCTGGGTCAGCTATCCTGAGTCGGGATTTGCCGCCGAATTTCGTATCCCGGCCATTTGTCTGGCCGGCGTCAGCGAAAGCGTGCCGGATTTGCCGCCAGCCAACGCGGTGCCCGTCAATGCCCGCCCGCTCGAAGATTGCGATGTCTTGCTCGTCGAAGACAATATGATCATCGCCCTGGATTGCGCCGACACCCTCATGGACCTGGGCGCGGCGCATGTGACGACCGCCTCGTCGATCAGGGAGGCGCTCGCCGCGATCGACACACGGGATTTCGAGTTCGCCTTGCTGGATTTCAACCTGGGTGACGAAACAAGCAGCGCCGTTGGCGACGTTCTTGCAGCCCGGGGGATCCGCTTTGCCTTCGCCACCGGTTTTGATGGCGACATCCAGGACCGTGGCCATTCCAATGCGCCCGTGCTCGGCAAACCATTTGGCAAACAGCAGTTGATTCCGCTGCTGCTGAAGCTCGGGTTCAAAACCGGATCATAGCCTCGCCGAACGTTTTCATCCGCAGGTGTCGTTTGGGCGTGCGCGATGAAATCTTCGCGACATTGGCAGTCATGGGTGGTGGACCCGATCAGGTGATGATCGATGCGCCCCATCTGGAGGCGCGCCGGGCAGGGGCCAGCTGGTTAATCCCGGCTCCCGGCGAAACGACGCGGTCGCGGCCCGCAGCCATGCTGAATTGTCCTTGCTGGTGCCAGGCTTCGCGTGAGAATGCACAGTCATGACCAATGGGAAGCTGTCAGGGGTGCTGTTTCATGGCGACGGCGCGCGCCTCGTGGAAACGCTCGAATGTGTGACTTCGGTTCTTCTGGCCATTGTGTTTGCACACGCAATCGGTGCCACAAACATCTCGTGGGCCGCATTTGCCGGCTACATGGTGATGCGCGGCCACATCGCAGACACGCTTGCGCGCGGCGCGCTGCGCATTGCTGGCACCGTCACAGGCGGTTTGGCGGCATTGCTGGTGACGGCACAACTTGCACCGCACTGGCCCATTGCGGCGCTGGCGTTGATGATTGTCGGCACGGGCAGCCTCTATGCCGCGATTACTGCCAGACGCGCATATGGCTGGCTGTTCTTCGGTCTTACTTTTGCAATGGTGGTGTTCGACAAGATCGAACACCCCGACATCGCGCTTTCGGCTTTCGTGACGACGCGGATTCTTGAAACGCTGGCTGGGACGGTTGCCTGCGCGACTGTCAGCCTGTTTTCAAGCATCACTTTGCGTCGAAAATGGCCAGCGAACCGCGCTGCGGCTGCGCAAAGAGCGGCCTGGCACCCCGATGCGCTGCGCCACGCGGCACAGGGCGGCGTGGCGCTGGCCGTACTGACCGCGCTTTCGGGATTGTTCCGGGTGCCGGCGCTCGCACAAGCTGCGGTGACGATCATGGCGGTGATGCTTGTGCCCGTTGCAGGTATCGGGCCTGGCGGATTTCGTGCGGTCAGCGTGCGGGTTCTGCAACGCTTTATCGGTTGCATCGCTGGTGCCATTCTTGCCGCATGTTTCCTGGTGATCGCCCAGGGTTCGCCGGTGGTCCTTGTCATAGGCACCGTCGTTGGCGTTTTTATTGGACGTCAGTTGGAAAATGGCGGCCATGCCTATCGCTACTTCGGGATGCAATTTGCCCTCGCAATTCTGACCGCGCTGGTGCCGGATACATATACCAATGCGGCCATTGCCCCGGCGTTGGAGCGGCTGTCGGGCATCCTGATCGGCATGGCGGTGCTCGAACCGGTCCTGATCGGGTGGCATGTGCTGAGGCCATCGCGCGCACCCACCGATCCCGGCCCGCCGTCGGCGGCACCGGACGAAGTCTGACAATTTGCCAGAACAATCCAGACCCTGTGGAGGCGCAAACGCCTTGCTGAAACGAGATGGGCAACCGCACTATGCCGATCTGCTGCAATTGATGGAACAGCACCTGCCAGACCAAACCTCCTAAAGGGCCGCCTGGCGCTTTAAAGAAACGCGAAAGGCCCGCGCATGCACGCGGGCCCTTCGGTAGGCAATCGACATGCAATTGCACCCGCCGCGCGGCAGTCTTTCCGGAAGATCGACGCGGGATTGCGATGAACCGCAAAACCGGCCGCAGAGCAAATATCGATTGTCCCGTTTTTGATATAGCCGGGGCCTGCAATGAAACTAAGCCGCACTTCGCCCATTTGCACCATGTGAAGCGCACTTTCCGATAGAGCAGATCATTTGGAGCAGCACCGATGTCCGACTATGACCTCTATTACTGGAGCTTGCCCTTCCGCGGTCAATTTGTCCGCGCTGTTCTGGCCTTCGCCGGCAAGACCTGGACCGAGGTTGGCGATGACGCCATTGCGACGCTGATGGCCGGGACGGTCAGGGACATGCCGGTGCCGTTTATGGGACCGCCCCTGCTGATCGACAAAACGGCTGGTTTCGCGATTGCGCAGATGCCTGCCGTCGTGCTCTATCTCGGCGAGACTTTGGACATGATGCCGACCACGCCTGCGTTGCGCGCGATGACCATGAAGATCGTGCATGATGCCAATGATGTCATCGACGAGATCACGCAGCATGGCGGCCGCGAAATGTGGACGCAAGAGCGCTGGCAGGACTTCGTCCCCCGGCTTGCCAAGTGGATGTCATTTTGGGAGGAAACCGGACGCCGTCACGGGCTGAAGGCAGGTTCCGGCTTTTTGCTGGGCGGCGAAGCGCCTGGTATCGCCGATATCGTTACAGCAACGTTGTGGTCAACGTTGACCGACCGCTTCAGCACGATTGCCACTCTGCTTGACCAGGCTGCGCCCATGACGGCCGACCTGACCCATCGCATCGCCGCCCTGCCACCGCTTGCCGCACTCGCTGCCAAGACGCGGCAAGCCTATGGCGAAACGTATTGCGGCGGCCAGATCGAAGCGTCGCTACGCAAGGTACTGGACGCCTAAGGGCTAAGTGTCTGACCCGAAATTAAGATGAGTGATATCAAATCGTTGCGCCTGACGCGCGATATGCATATTGACTCCGATGGTTTTGCGAACGAACCGGAGGCCGATATGTGGACCGATATTACTCGCGGGCAGCATGTCCACAAAGGCTTGGCTTTGCCAAGCGATTTGCATGACGCGGAGTGGGCGATTATCGAACGGTTTCTGCCAGCAGCGTCGCATGTAGGGCTGAGGTGGCGGGTCGTCGAGCTCACCTTTGCATGGCTCGGACGAAACCGCCGCCTCGCCAAGGATTTTGAGAAATCCATTGAGAGTTCCTCAGCCTGGCTATATCTCGCCGGAATACAGCTCGTAACACGCAGAATTGCGGCTCTTCCGGCCTGAAGCCGAGTTATGAGTCAGACTCTAAGAGGTCGAGCAATAGAGGCACAGGGCAATACCGCCGCATGACAGTTGCGCTCGGCATGGCGGGACACAGCCCGATGCTGGAAACTGGCGATCAGCGCTGCATACGCCTGATTGCTTTCGACGCTCTCGTCACGCGCGACACCGGCGGCAAGTGACCGTCAAAGGCAATCTGACCGGGTTGGATTAGCTTCAGGTCGAATGGATCGGTCTTTTGGCATTGTGAACGCTTGAATTGTCTCTGGCGATTACACTTCGCTGGGCGGGGTAGCCTGGACAAAAACGGGGGCCAGTTTCTTGCGCCGTGGCGCTTTCGTCTTGACCGGCGCAGGTGTTGGCGCGGACTTGCGGCCAAGGCCGATTTTTACCGCAAGGTCCTTGCGCTTGGCCGAATAGTCCGGGGCAACAATTGGATAACTTGCGGGCAAGTTCCACCGAGTCCGGTATGCGTTTGGCGTCAGGCTGTGATCGGTCGAAAGATGTCGTTTGAGCATCTTGAACTTGGCGCCGCATTCCAGGCAAGTAATCGCATCTGGCTTGACCGAAGAACGGATCGAGACAGCGGGTTCTTGCTTTTCTTCAACCGGGGCCTGCACTTCGCCAAGCTTGGCCAGCGAACCATATACCGACTGGATCAACGCAGGAAGGTCACTGACCGCAACAGAATTATGGCTGACTTGAGCCGAAACGATATCGGTAACGAGCGAGAGCAATGTTTCGTCAACCATAGGAAATTTGTCTTTTCGTCTTGGGTAGCTGAGTCCGTAGCACTTTCCCTCCATTTTGGCGAGAGATTGACTGCGAAACTTGGCAAAAATTCGCGGATTATTCGCGAAATGCAGGTAATTTGCATAGCCAGCGACGCCTGCCTGCCACCTTGCAGCCCCACGAGCTAGCCAGTCGCATCCGCCGCATGGCTAGCTAAGCATATAGGCCCCATTTGATAGGCCTGCGCCCAAGTCGCACCGCCGTATAGACTTGGGCACCGTAGGTAATTTCCGATCCTGCCACGACAGGGCATAGTCCGGCAGTCCAAAGGTTCACCAACCAGGCCACGTCATCATATCCGGGCTGCCATCGTCCGACCGCCCGCGAGGAGAGTATCATCCGCAGCTCGAATTGTATCCCGTGTCTCATACCATTCATAACCAGCCAGTTCCTGCCCCGACAAGGTGGTGACCGGCCGGACGTCGTTCCCGCTGGCGCGCAGAACTTCGCGTTCATCGGCCAATACTGCGAGATGCCGGACGATACGGTTTTTACGATCGAATACTCGATCTGCTCGGCGCAAACCGCCGTCGATACGTTGCTTGGCGTCCGCCACGCCCCGGCCCCTGTTTACGAGGGCGTGTTCGATGCCCGCGTATTGCTCAAGGCGTTCAAGGCCTTGCACGATATCGACGGTTCCGCACTCGCCCCTGCGTGAGAACTGTCCGCTCCGCCAACGCAAGGGCCGGCGGGTTGTTTACCGTCGCCATCCCGCCTGCAGCCGCCGATCCAGTGGCGAATTGCGCGTGGTGCGTCGTTGTTGAGGATGGGCCCCGGATATCCAAAGGAGCGCCCAGCGGCGCGGACAGATCCGTCCCAAGCGGTGGCCCGTCCGGAACACGCCATGCTCGCGGCCCGCCGCCACCCAATGAGGACTCAACATGGCTTTGATTGCGGCACCTCTCCAGGTAACTGAGACAACAGCGCCCTTCTGGACGCTTTCGCTTGACGCCCAATTCGCGGCGCTGGAAACCGGGCGCGAAGGGCTGTCGCAAGCTGCGGCAGACGCGCGGCTTGCCACCTTTGGGCCCAACGAAGACGTCGCAGTGCGCGCCCGCAGCGCAGTCCGATCGATCCTGAAGCGGCTGCTTGAACCGCTCTCGCTAATCCTGCTCGCCGCGGGCGTCGTGTCGGCCGTGACCGGCGACGCTGTCGGTGGCTCGATCATCGTCATAATCCTGGCGGTATCGATCGGTCTCGATACGATTCAGGAAGGCCATGCGGTTCGGGCCGCCGAGGTTCTTCGTCGTTCGGTGGCGCTCAAGGCAAATGTGCTGCGCGATGGACATTTTTCCCAGATCGGCGTCGAAGCAGTCGTGCCCGGTGACATCCTGCGTGTCACCGCCGGTGACATCATCGCTGCCGATGCTCTGGTGATTGATACCAGTGCGTTTACCGCAAACGAGGCGGCGCTGACGGGAGAGCCCTATCCGGTAGAAAAGCGTGCCGGCCTGGTTGCGGCCAAAACCGCAGCCGAGGCGTCCAACGCGCTGTTTCGCGGTGCAATCGCGCAGACCGGTCAGGCGACGGCGGTGGTAGTGGGAACAGGCGCGGCCACTTTGTTCGGCAGCGCCGCAGCCGCTCTTAACCAGCCTGCTGGCTTATCGCCCTTTCAACGCGATCTGCGGGCCTACGGTTTGCTGACGGCACGTCTGACGATGGCGCTCGTAATCGTCGTGCTGGCGGTCAATCTCTTCTACGGCCGGCCGATTATCCAGTCGCTGCTGTTCGCTGTCGCGCTCGCCGTAGGCCTGACCCCCGAGCTTTTGCCGATGATCACGACGGTAACGCTGTCGCGCGGCGCGATGCGGATGGCCAAGCGCAAGGTCATCGTGAAACGCCTCGCCTCGATCCATGATCTGGGCGCGATGACCGTACTGTGTACCGACAAGACGGGTACGCTGACCTCAGCCCAGATCAGCCTCGCTCGTAGCCTGTCACCTGCCGGTGGCGACGATCCGCGTGCCGCAATGCTTGGTGCGGTCGCGGCGTCGCTCGGCGGGGACAGCGGGGCCCTCGACGCTGCACTTCTGACTGCGCAGCCAAAGGCCGTTGACGGCTGGGCGATGACCGCGAGACGCAGCTTCGACTTCAATCGCCGGATCGGCTCTGTCCTCACAACGGGACCCGAGGGCGTATTGTTGATCGCCAAGGGTGCGCCTGAGGCTATTCTGGCGCTATGCACGTCCCGCCGGGTGGCGGGGCAGGCGTCGCCGTTTGCTGACGCAGAGCGTGTACAGGCGCTTGGCGATGTGCGCACGCTTGCCGAACAGGGTCTGCGCACGATCGCAATCGCGACGCGCCCCCGCCCTGGCACGACTGCCGCGTTGTCCGACGCAGATGAGACCGACCTGGTTTTCGAGGGCTTGTGTGCGTTTGCCGATCCCCCCAAGGCGACCGCCGCTGCAACCGTTGCGCGGCTCGCCGCTGCGGGGATCCGGGTCAAGATATTGTCTGGCGACGATCCGGTGGTCGTGCGACGGCTCGCTGGCCTTGTCGGCCTTCGCGCCGAATCCGTATTATCCGGGTCGCAGCTCGCCGACCTGAGCGACGATGCGCTCAGAGTACAGGTCCGCAAGATCGACGCCTATGGTCGTCTTGCGCCTGATCAGAAGGCACGGCTGGTGAGGGCGCTGCAGGCAAGCGGCGCAGTCGTGGGCTATATGGGCGACGGGATCAACGATGCGCCTGCGCTGAAAGTCGCCGATATTGCTCTTTCTGTCGTGGGGGCCGCTGGTGTCGCACAGGCATCGGCCGACATGATCATGCTCGAATCCGACTTGGGCGTGGTAGCCGACGGCGTCGAGGAGGGGCGACGCACTTTTGCCAATATTCTCAAATATGTGCGGATGGGTGCCAGCTCGAACTTCGGCAATATGCTCTCGATGGCCGCCGCCTCGCTGTTCCTGCCCTTTCTTCCGATGCTGCCGACCCAGATTCTGCTCAACAATCTGCTTTACGACATTTCCGAGATCGGGATTCCGTTCGACAGCGTGCGGCCCGAGGCCGTCGCCAGGCCACAGATCTGGAACATGCGCGCGCTGGTCCGCTTCGCCGCCGTCATGGGACCGCTTTCGTCGGCATTCGACATGCTGACCTTTGCCGGCCTGTTGCTGTTGTTCCATGTCACGACGCCGGAATTCAGGACGGCGTGGTTTCTGGAATCGATGGCGACGCAGATTCTGGTGATCTTTGTCATACGGACCAATGGTCGACCCTGGCGCGACCTGCCGCGTCCGACGCTCGCCGCCACTTCGCTGGGTGCGCTGCTCGTGGCGATGGTGATTCCATTCACGCCGGTCGCCAAGTGGTTCGGCTTCGAGGCACCGCCTCTGCTGGCGACAGCCGGGCTTGGCATAGTCGTCATCGTCTACCTTATCGGTGCGGAGTTGTTGAAGCGTGTGGCGGTCGAACAAGTCGGGCGTCGAGCGCGCCCGGTCGCCACCGGTTGGCACAAACGGCGCCGCGCGACCGGTGCGCTGATCTCCTAGAAAACCGCTTTGTCACTGCCATCGCTTCTCGATCGTCGTGAAGCCAGGGCCACAGCCATAACGCAGCATCGACTGGCCCCTGCGTAGTTTCCGATCCTAGCCGTGCACACCGCACGCCGGCACAAAGCCGTTAGTAGCGGCTCAAAGGCGCGAGGATCGACACGGCATGGTCGAACCGATCGGTCGGGCAAGGAGACACAAGATGACGATCGCCACAGTGATGGTACATCTCGATGGGAATCGTTCGAACACGCAAGTACTCAACGCCGCCGGGTGGCTTGCGCAGCGCCTCGACGCTGGCGTGATCGGTATTGCCGCTTGTCAGCCGTTGCAACTCGATGCAAGCGGCGGCATCTATTCTTCCGATCTGATCTATGCAGAGCGCGATATTGGCGTAACCGGACTCAAGACGCTGCAGGATGAATTCGAAGATCCAAACAGCAAGCTCTGCCGCAGGATTGGATGGCGTTCGGCAGTAACGCTGGAGCCCATCGCGGAATATGTCGCGCATGAAAGCCGAAGTGCCGACCTCATCATCACGGCGTGTTCAAAAAAGATCGCGCTCGACCAATCGCGCTGCGCAGATACCGGCGCTTTGCTGATGCATGCCGGGCGCCCGGTTCTGGTCGTGCCGGAGTTCACGGCGAAGCCATGGTTTGACCGGGTTGTCATCGCCTGGAAAGATACACGCGAGGCCCGCCGCGCCATCGCCGATGCGCTTCCGCTGCTCAAGATCGCGAGCAAGATCATCGTCGTCGAGGTTGCTGAAGAAGAGGAGATGGAAGAAGCCCGCCTGCGCGTCGAGGATGTCGTGGACTGGCTCAAGCGGCATGCGTTGACGGCCATGGCGGCGGTCACGCCGCGCAATGGCGACGACGGCAAAAGTCTTGTCGCCTTCGTCAGGCTGAATGGAGCCGAGCTCATCGTCGCCGGCGCCTACGGCCACGGCCGGGTCCGCGAATGGGCCTTTGGCGGCATGACCCGCGATCTCCTGCTCCACGAGGACCGGATGGTATTCCTGTCGCATTGATGCCAGCAATCACGCAGTTGAACCTGTCATGCAGACGCCGATCCTGAAGTCGATCGGCAAGCCGCTCAGTTGGACCGAGTTGGCCGACTGCACGCCCGGGCCAAGCGAGATCCGCCCGGTGGGAACCTTACGCGTCATGACGCCCTCGTTTTTTGACGGTCGCGCCACAGATTGGCATCGTCACCACCACGCCGCCCAATCCCCTCGCGCGGGCCAACGAGGCATTGGCGGACCTGCGGGCAGGCCGGTTCGATGGCGCTGTCGTGCTGGTGCCCTGATGGACGAGCGCGCCGCGCGACTTTATCGTGCCTTCCTGACCATTCCACGATGTGCCGCAAAGGCACCCTTTGGGTATTTTCCGAAGCTTTCCACGTGGGAGCGAGCCGGCTAGGGCTTTCCCAACAGCGGCCCGGAAGGATCGCCTATTCCGAGAGAATGTGTCTTTCCCGTTGTCTCATCCTGGAGAAAGCATGACCGAGCGGATGCACGAACTGGCGAGTGAGATCATTCATCTCCAGGGTGAACTGGACCGCGAAATCGAAAGTCGCAGAAAGAGGCTGGGCGCCGCACTCACCGAACGTATCGGCGAGTTCGAGCTTGGCGTGGTTGCCGAGCATCGCCGACTGAAGCAAAGTGCCGGGCAATTCCTGGTTCAGTCGAGTTTTCTTACGACGATCACCGCGCCGGTCATCTATTCGCTGATTGTACCGTTACTGCTGGTCGATATCTGGATCAGTCTGTTTCAGGCGATTTGTTTCCGCGTTTATGGCATCGCCCGGGTGCGGCGAGCCGATTATATAATTTTCGGCCGGCAGCATCTTGCCTATTTGAACTCGATCGAAACCGTCAATTGCCTGTTCTGCGCCTATGCCAATGGACTGATCGCCTATGCACGGGAAATTGGTAGCCGGACCGAGCAATATTGGTGCCCGATCAAACATGCACTTCGGATCCCCGATGCCCACTTGCGCTATTTTGAATTTCTCGAATATGGCGACGCCGATGGCTATCGCGCAAGACTGAACGATTTTCGCGACAAACTTCGCGCTTGAGACCACGGATGGTCTGTTAATCGCCGGATCGCTGCAGATGTCGGTCTACATATAGGCTATACGAACGGATATATTGATGATCCTGCGCTCAATAGCGATTACGACTGATCGACTTCGGCGCTTGACCGCTAGGCCGGGCACTCCTCGCCAAATTTATAGGCTTTCAAAGCTGATGCATCACTGTCATGAATAGCGGTACATCTTCATCGCGTCTGTTTTGCCTGAAGAAAAATTGCCCCGGAAAATATGCTGAAATTGCGTAGTTTGCGATCCTCACGCGCGCCGGGACTTGCGCGGTAGGGTTGTTCTGGTTCGAAGCCGAACCGCGACCGGCAGCTCTGGCGAAGTGCATTGCATCCGCACGGTTCCTTTTGAACCGGAGAAAGGAACAGTATGACCGACGATATCCAGCGCGCACGGGCGGAATGCAGTATCGTCCAACGGGCGCCTGACTCGCCTGAAATTATACGACCGACCTTCTTCAATCGAACGATGGCGTGCCGCGTGAGCAAGGGTGTGGCAAACAGCAAGGCAGCCGCAAACGCGGTTCGGTGACGATCACATCATCCCCTCCAATCGCAGCCGCCATGCTGATGGCGCTTGCCGCCACCGCCTGCTTTACGACACCGGCATACGTGATCGCGCAAACTTCGACAGTACCGGTCGATGGGGTGATCGAGCGATTGAATCCCGGTGAATATCTCTGGGCACCGGACATTGCACCGCTTGGACCGGTGACGATGATCGTCAGCCTGAGTACGCAGCGTGCTTATGCCTATCGCAACGGCATCCCGATCGGTGTCTCGACCATATCTACAGGGATGCCGGGACACGCGACGCCAACGGGGATATTTACGATCCTCCAAAAGGCCGTGGAGCACAAATCCAACCTTTATTCGGACGCGCCGATGCCCTTTATGCAACGGCTGACCTGGAGCGGCATCGCCATGCATGCCGGAAAATTGCCAGGCTATCCGGCGTCACATGGCTGCATCCGCCTTCCGCTGGAATTTGCGAAGCTGCTATATGGTATCACCAAGCTCGGCCTGACCATCGTGATCACCGACAATGCCCTGGTGCCCGAGGTAGCGCCAACTCCCTCGATTCTTGTGGCGGATGGACAGCCCCCGGATTCTGCAAACGGCGGCTATAGCTGGCATCCCGAACGGTCTGTAAGCGGCCCTGTGTCGATCGTTCTGAGCGGTCAGGACCGCCGCATTGTCGTCCTTCGAAATGGAGTCGAAATCGGCACGAGTGCGGTTACGATCGACGGGCATGTCGAGGCAACGTCGGCTTTCACTTTGGGTGGCATCGACCAGGAGGGGCCTCATTGGCTAAGGCTTTCCTTGCCGGGGCAAGCTGAGACCGGAACCGCTGAACTCAGCAAGGACGAGAGTCGGCGCGCCCATCTGCCCCCCGAGTTTCGCGCACTTCTCACAAAAATCCTGAAACCCGGCGCGACATTGCTGGTGACCCGGGATTCGCTTAAAAGTTCGGGAACTGGCGCGCATATGACCATTATCACCGGCGATGGTCCCTAAGCGAAGCTGTTGGCGCACTTGCGCCTCGAGCCAAGTCGCGCCGCACCCGATATCAGCTGAAGGTTGCTCGCACGATGCACAGGGTCGCTTCGCCCGGGCACGGAAACATCTTGAACCCCATCTCCTGTTCCAATTCGATGGCTCGGTGATTGTCCCGGCTTTCGGTCGACTCCAGGCTCTTGAAACCGCGCGCTCTGGCATAACCGGCAACATGTTCGAGCAGCGTCCAGCTTATGCCGCGATGCTTGAAGTCCGCGCGAATGGCGATGGCGACTTCGGCTGTCTCCAGCGCCTCGTCCGCAGCAATCATGGCGCTGGCGATAATCAAACCCGTTTCGGGGTCGATCGCCAGAAAATTCTCGGTGCGTCGGTGATCCATTCTCGACAACGCGATCAATTGCAGATGCGGCACGACCCGGACCGCGCTCAGGAACCGAAAGCGCAGATCGTCGGGCGTGACGTGCGTGAAGAATGCCCCAAGCGCCTGTTCATCGTCCGGGTTTATCGGCCGGACGTGGAAACGGTAGCCGGTGCGCGAGGTCAGGTCGGTGCTCCAGCGTTCACGGCCGTCCACCCAGGTTTCAGGCGACGGCAGTTTCGCGTCTGTCTTGGAGACCATATTCGTATTCCCTTCATTGGCGCAGCGCCTGCGCGACCTTGCGCGGAACTAAGGGCTTTGGGCAAGCGGGCGCAAGAATCGGGAACTACGCAGAGCGTCGCATAATGTCCGCCCTGCGTAGTTTCCGATTCTAGGGGCGCGGCGTTGTAATCCCTATTGCTGTCGGACCGGGCACGTGGATTTTCGAAGGCACAATCCGGTGCCTTCGGGATCGCAAACGCCTGCCGCGTGGCCAGGCGAAACCGATCCTGACCCAGCGCGGCAGGACCGCAAACAGGGATGCATGGCGTGGACGATCCCTACAAGATTCTCGGTGTTGCGAAGGACGCCACCCAGGACGACATCCGGCGGGCCTATCGCAAGCTCGCCAAAAAGCACCACCCCGACCTTAATCCGGGTGACAAAAAGGCCGAGGAATTTTTCAAGAAGCTCGCCGGCGCCAATGCACTGGTTTCAGACCCTGACAAGCGCGACCGCTTCGATCGCGGCGAGATCGATGCGGCCGGGCAGGAGCGCGCGGCGCAACCCTCCTATCGCGACCATGCCCAAGGCGATCCAGGACAACGCTACAGCCGCGCGGGCGGTTCCGGCCAAGGCTGGGACGGGGACGACTTCAGCGACATCTTCGGAACCATGTTCAATCAGGGCCGGCAGCGGGGTGCCTCGTACCAGGCTCGAGGCCAAGATGAGCGCTATTCGCTCACGACGGAATTCCTCGACGCAATCAACGGCGTTACCCGCAGATTGACGCTTCCCGATGGCCGCACGCTCGATGTGAAGATACCGGCAGGTACGCTCGATGGTCTCATCATGCGGCTGAAGGGGCAGGGCGGTCACGGCCTTAATGACGGACCTGCCGGCGATGCCCTGATCGAGATCCATGTCTTGCCGCATGCCTTCTTCGAACGCGACGGACAGGACATCCGCCTCGTCCTGCCGGTATCGCTTGCAGAAGCAGTGCTCGGCGGTGCCATCGAGGTGAGGACACCCAAGGGTTCGGTATCGATGCGGATTCCCGCAGGGTCGGACAGCGGGACCGAGCTGCGTCTGCGCGGACGCGGTGTTCCCACAACCAAAAACCATGCAGCTGGCGATCTTTATGTGACCTTGCGCGTCTTTGTCGGCCCGCCGGACCAGGCGCTCACTGACTTCCTGCGCGAGTGGACGCCCACCGCGCCTTTCCGTCCGCGCAGCGCCATGGAGGCAACGACATGATCAGCTTCGATGTCCTGATTTCCCAGACCTCCGGCCTGCTGCCCCAGGATCTGGACCGTTGGATCTGCAACCATTGGGTTCGTCCCGATGGCAGTGCCGGCCATTATATCTTCCACGACATCGATGTCGCGCGGGTCAGGCTGATTTTCGAGCTACGTGATGATCTCGACGTCAACGAAGCGGCATTGCCGGTCGTTTTGTCGCTCCTCGATCAACTCTATGATGCGCGGCGCAGGATGCGCGAGTTGGGCGACGCGCTCGGTGAGCTCGCGCCCGAGCCATTGCGGCGTGCGCTGGTCGACAGGCTGGCCCAACCGCGCAGCTCGCCAAGAAAACGCTGAAATCGAACCGATCCCTGGCAGCGTATCCGCCGACAGGCGTCGTGGATGGCGCTGCCTCATCGGAAGGGAAGTGCCTGCGTTCCCAAGTCGATCCGGGCGATATCGCCAAACTTGCGTAGTTTCCGAGGCTAACAGACGCGCGCCCGCACCGCCTATAGTTTCTTTAACAGCCGCGATCCCGATCACACTCAGGCTCCGCACCTCTTACCATAAAGAGTACCGTGATGAACAACAGCAGCAATGATCTTCATGGTGACGGTTTGGCAAAGGTAATTGACGCCGAAGATGTAAATGATGCGCCCGATGACGCAAAGCGCGCGGATGCGTTTGAAAGCGCGCTGGCCGAAATGAGCGATCGTTGGATGCGTTCAGAGGCGGAAATTGCCAATGTTCGCACCCGCGCAAAGCGGGATGTCCAGGACGCCCGCCAGTTTGCGGTGCAAAAATTCGCCACCGACGTCGTCGAGGCGGCCGAGAATCTGCACCGTGGCCTGCAACGATTGCCGCCGGCGTCCGCGCACGAACCCGAAAGCGTGACCGGTATCCGGACCGGTCTCATTGAGATCGAGCGCGGTTTCATCGGCGTCCTGGAACGAAACGGGGTCAAGCGCGACGATCCAAAAGGAACTCTGTTCGATCCCAACCTCCATCAGGCGATGGCCGAGCAAGAGGCGGAAGGGATCACGCCGGGCACGATCCTTGAGACTTTGGCGCCGACCTGGACTCTCAATGGCCGCCTGCTGCGATCGGCTATGGTCATCGTCGCGAAGCCCGCCCCACGACACGACCCACCAGTCTAGATTTTTCACCGGATGGGTCTGCCGGTTCAATGCATCAGATCTCTCGCTTCCAGTGATTCCCATCCGCATCGAAGACGGTGCGCATCCGATTTGAGGAATAGCATCATGAGCAAAGTCATCGGCATCGATCTTGGCACCACCAACAGCTGTGTTGCGATCATGGACGGCAAGGATATTCGCGTCATCGAGAACGCCGAGGGTGCACGCACCACACCGAGCATCGTCGCCTTTGCGGCGAATGGTGAACGTTTGGTCGGTCAAGCGGCCAAGCGCCAGTCGATCACCAACCCCACAAATACCATTTATGCGGTCAAACGGCTGATGGGCCGTCGTTACGACGATCCGATCGCTACCAAGGATAAGAATCTCGTCGCCTATGGCATCGTCGAAGGCGACAACGGCGATGCCTGGGTCGAGGCGCGTGGCAAGACATATCCGCCGTCGCAGATCAGTGCTTTTATTCTTGGCAAGATGAAGGAGACCGCCGAAGCGTTTCTCAACGAGCCGGTCAGCCAGGCCGTCATTACGGTCCCCGCCTACTTCAACGACGCGCAGCGCCAGGCCACGAAGGATGCCGGGCGTATTGCCGGGCTTGAGGTGCTGCGCATCATCAACGAGCCGACTGCGGCGGCGCTTGCTTATGGCCTCGACAAGAAGGCTGATGGCCGGATCGCGGTCTATGACCTGGGCGGTGGCACTTTCGACATCTCGATCCTGGAGATCGGGGATGGTGTCTTTGAAGTGAAAAGTACCAATGGCGATACCTTCCTCGGCGGCGAGGATTTCGACGCCCGCATCATCGACTATTGCGCGTCTGAGTTCCAGCGTGAGCAGGGCATCGACTTGCGCACCGACAAACTCGCGCTTCAGCGCCTCAAGGACGCGGCGGAAAAGGCCAAGATCGAGCTGTCGTCCGCCAAAGAGACCGAGATCAACCTGCCGTTCATCACCGCAGACTCGTCCGGTCCAAAGCATCTGCTCATCAAGATTACCCGCGCAAAGCTTGAGAGCCTGGTTGATGCGTTGATCAACCAGACCATGGAGCCCTGCAAGGCTGCGCTCAAGGACGCTGGTGTGACGGCCGCCGACATCGACGAGGTCGTGCTCGTCGGCGGCATGACCCGCATGCCCAAAGTCATCGACGTCGTTCGCCAGTTTTTCGGCAAGGAGCCTGCACGCAACGTCAATCCTGACGAGGTCGTCGCAATCGGCGCCGCTGTTCAGGGCGCGGTACTGAGCGGCGATGTCAAGGATGTGCTGTTGCTCGATGTCACCCCGCTTAGTTTGGGGCTGGAAACGCTCGGCGGCATCTTTACGCGGCTGATCGATCGCAACACGACAATCCCCAGCAAAAAAAGCCAGATTTTCTCGACAGCCGAGGAAAATCAAAGCGCCGTGACTATCAAGGTTTTCCAGGGCGAGCGCGAGATGGCGCAGGACAATAAGCCGCTCGGCAATTTCGATCTTACCGGTATCCAGCACGCGCCCCGCGGCGTGCCACAGATCGAGGTGACTTTCGATATCGATGCGAACGGGATCGTCTCGGTCCAGGCGAAAGACAAAGCGACCGGCAAGGCCCAAGAGATCAAGATCCAGGCCAATGGTGGACTTGCCGAGGCTGACATCGAGCGGATGGTGCGGGAAGCCGAGACCAATTCGGCAGCCGACAAAGTGCGCCGCGAATTTGTCGAAGCCCGGAATATAGCGGATTCGGCCACCCACGCGCTGGAGCAGTCGCTTGCAGAGCATGGCGATACGTTTGCCGAACCGCATAAGGCCGAGGCGCAAACCGCGCTCGCCGTCGTGAGGGCCGCTATCGACGCGGGCCATCATGGCGAACTGGTCAAGGCAACCGAGCAAATCGG
Organism: Novosphingobium sp.; assembly: GCA_043732365.1. Classification (GTDB taxonomy): domain Bacteria; phylum Pseudomonadota; class Alphaproteobacteria; order Sphingomonadales; family Sphingomonadaceae; genus Novosphingobium. The sequence continues at coordinate 20,544 of JAYTHT010000430.1, forward strand.
CAAAGTCGCCGCGAAAATCGATGCAGCAGTACAACAGGGTCAGGCGGGCGCGGCAAATCCGGCCAGCGGATCTTCGGCGGGAAAGCCGGGCGAGCATGCCGTCGATGCCGAGTTCGAGGATGTCAGCGGCCAAAAGACCGACGCGTAAACGCATCCATGATCTGGAACTGCCCGCTGCACCCGGAAATCAGGCAGGAGCGTCGGGCATCTGTCCAATCTGCGGAATGCCGCTTGCGCGCGCTGATGCAGGTCTCGACACTGCACCCAACCCCGAACCGATCGATTTGACACGATGGTTATGGGTTGCGGTGGGCGGTGCGTGCCTCTGGTGACGCTCGCCATGGTCGGATCAATGCTCGGTTGGGGTCTTGCTGGACGCTGACGAGCGGCGCAGCAAAGGGCGCGGTAGGTGCACCGGCGCGCGCCATCGGCGGCGTTGGCCCTGCCATGGGCACGGGAACCGATGGCGCGATCGAAAGCGCCGGTATTGCGATCATGCGGGGCGATCTGCTTGGAATCGTGCGCGCCCGCCACCTTGGGCACGCGACGATGCGCAACATCCGGCGGAATCTGGCCTTCTCGTTCCGGTTTAATGCCCTGCGTGTCCTGATCGCGGCCAGAATTCTTTAACCAATTGGCGGTTTTTGCTGACGCCGATGCTGGCTGGCACCGCAATGGCGCTGTCGTCACTGGCGGTCGTGCCGAATGCTCTGCGATTGCAGACCGAAAAACTCCGATCGAGACCAGATCCGGATGATTGAGGGCGTTTGCGATTGGCCGCCCGTGAGTATTTTCCGACAGCTTACAGAACCCGCCAGATCGGCAATCTGCGGCTTCACCATTGCTGCCGGCACGCATTTCGGAGAGATATATTGCCCAGAACATTACAGATCCGCCCCCCCGAAGCGCTCTTCGATTGCGCCAATGTGGGTGCCTTTCAGCTCAACAACCGTATCGTGATGGCCCCCCTGACCCGCAACCGCGCGGGCCCCGGGCTTGTCCCGAGTCCTCTGGCGGCTGAATATTATGGTCAGCGGGCCTCTGCCGGCCTGATCATTACCGAGGCCACCCAGATTTCGGCGCAGGCGCAGGGCTACGCGAATACCCCCGGCTGTTACACCGACGAGCAAGTCAGCGCCTGGCGCAAGGTGACCGACGCCGTCCATGCCAAAGGCGGCACAATCGTCGTGCAGCTCTGGCACTGCGGGCGGATGTCACACACCAGCTTTCAAGGCGGCAAGCCTCCGGTCGGCCCTTCGGCGATCCGGGCCAACGCCAAGACCTTTACCAGCGAGGGCTTTGTCGATTGCTCGACCCCACGCGCGCTGGAATTGGATGAAATACCCGGAATCATCGCCGATTTCCGCGAAGCATCAGTCAGGGCGCGGGAAGCCGGCTTCGACGGTGTGGAACTCCATGGCGCGCACGGCTATCTGCTGGATGCCTTTCTGCGTGATGGCACCAACCACCGCAGCGACGCTTATGGCGGATCTATCGCCAATCGCTCCAGGCTGCTCATAGAAGTGGCCCAAGCCTGCGCGATAGCGATTGGCGCTGACCGGCTTGGCGTCCGGATATCGCCTGTCTCCACCGCCGGCGATTCGCATGACAGCAATCCCCAGCCACTGTTCGAACATGTTGTGGATGGGCTCAATCCGCTGGGTCTAGCTTATGTCCATGTCGTCGAAGGCGATACCGGCGGCGCGCGCGACAACCTGCCGTTTGATTATGCAGCGCTGAGGGACCATTTCGACGGGGTGTGGATGGTCAACAATGGCTATAACCGCGCCATGGCAATCGATGCCGTGACCAGCGGCAGGGCGGACCTCGTTTCGTTCGGGCGGGCATTTCTGGCCAATCCCGATCTTGTTGTCCGGCTGCAACGGAGCGCTGCGCTAAATCCGATGATGGACGCTTCAACAATCTACGGCGGCGGCGCGCATGGCTATATCGATTATCCCGCACTACCGACTGCTGAAATGGCGGCGTCGTCTGTGGCGGAAAGCCGCCTGTGAACAGGTGGGGGACGCCAAGCTTGCGGACGCAATGGTAAACTATGTCGAATCGCCCTGGTCCGAGGCAGCGGCCTGGGTCGAGGCGATCGGCGCGATCGCTGCCGTTGTCGGCACCGGCTGGGTTGCGACCCGCGATTCACGGGCCGCGCGGGGACGTGAGGAGCGCGCAGAGGCCGCCGCCGAGCGCAGGGAAGCGCGAGGCGTGCTGGCCGCCAAGACGGCCGCGCTCAACCTTGCCATCCTGGCTGCCACCCAGATCCATGACTTGCACGTCCTGCTGGTCGATGAAGCGTGGCGGGGTCGGGTAACCCGGGTATCGGCCAGCCACGCCCTGCTGGCGACCGAACGCATGTTGACGGCCTTTCCGATCCAGAACCTGACGGAGGCTTCGGCCATGGTGGAATTTTCACGCTTTCCAGCGTCGCTGGCGACCGCGGCGGAAATCTACGCCAATCTCGAAAGGGCAGTGCGCGCAGCGGCAGCACCAGATCGCGGCCCGTTTTTTGAAGCCAGCAACGAGCAGATGGCCCGACTGGACCAGACTACCCAGCGGCAACTCAGCGCACTTGCCAAGGCGCTCGAACTCGACCTGACCCCGTTGTCTGAACTTGCTGCAACGCCGGTTCTGGCGACAGTCAAAGGATCGGAAAGCACCGGATCAACGCCAATCTGACGCTGTATGAGCACGACGGCCCGCTACAAGCCCCCAAAGAATCCGAAATCTGTATGGGAACGGGACGGCTGGCATTCTTTCAATGTGCCGCCAGCGGCAACGGCCAAATGTCGCCCCCTTGGCCAGCACGCGACCACTGCTAGGTCGCAGGATACCGGAACTCTTCGTATCGCGCGGCTTTGGGTAGTCGCGCGCTTTTGGGAGGCGCCCTCCGCTCGCGATCGCCGCAAGGATGAGCTTGAACCTGGCATGATAAAGCGTCCGCGCAAATTCGACCGAAATGTCTCACGATCAGGCGGGAACCATGAACGGTCCTGACCCGACGCCAGGTGCAAAGGCCGCGACCGGCAGCCTCGGAACCTACTCAGCCACCGCCGCAGTAACGACGATATTGCGATCAATCGCCAGCAGGGATTTCCTTTGCGGCATTGGTCCCGGCGATGCGACCAAACGCAAAGCATTCGCCGATGTTTCCACCCCCTTGATAGAGGAACGAGTATATCGACCCCAGCTCACCCGCCGAATAAAGACGCCCGATCGGTGATCCATCGACGTCGATGATCTGCGCGTCCTTGTTGCGCCTCGGGCCGCCTTGCGTGTTGACGAGTGCTGGCGTCAATTCCATCGCGTAATACGGTGGTGTCGCTAGCGGTGCCAGGCTGTCAGCTGTGCGTCCCCAGTCACTATCTTGCGCATGCGCAGCGGCCGCGTTGAAACGTTGGAGCGTGTCGTCGAGGGTGTCAGGCGAAATACCTATCAGCTGCGCGAGCGCCCGCATGGTGTCGGCTTGCTTGATCCAGCCCTTGTCCACCTCGCGCAGATTGTTATCGCTCCAGTTATAGCGGTTGCCGTGAATGACATCCCAATCCGTAGCGGCCTTGCCGATGGGTCCTGACAATCGATAGGTTTCATCAAAGATCATATGGATTGGCGTTGGCAGGGTTTGCTGCATCCAAACGCCATGCCGGTTCACCTTGCCGTGGAAATCGCCGACCGAGCAGGGCTCCCCTTCCATCGTGAACCGCATGCCATCTGCTGCCACGAAGACAAAGCTTTTACCGTGGGGCAGATTGAGCCACTGGGCCACTTCGATATCGGGGGCCTTGAACGCAAGTATCGGGCCCGAAACATTGTTCATGTGCCATAATTCAGCGCCAATCCGGGACGCCATGCGGATGCCATCTCCGGTGTTATAGGGCGTGCCTACCGGATAGAGGTTCGGCAGGCCATCGACGAAAGTCCTGATCATCGTCGGATTGTTTTCGAACCCGCCGCAGGTGAGGATCACTGCGCGCCCGGCGCGGATTGCCAAAGACTTGCCGTTGCGCTCTGCAATGACGCCAACGATATCGGAACCATCCTTTACCAGGTTCACGGCAGGTGTCTGATAGGATATTGAAATTGGACGGGCGGCAACGGCGGACTCGATCACCCGCCACAGTCTTTCGCCGCCAATCGGGCCGTCGCCATTTTTCAGAACCCGGACACATTCGGCCCCATCCAGATGCGGGAACTCGACATAGGGCATTTCCACCGGAACCATGCCCAGACCTTCGAGCCAGGCCTTGTTGGCATGCATTTCCTTGGCCCAAACATGGATCATGTCGGCAGGGATATTATCCAGATATGGTCCGGCAAGTGCCACAAAATGGGCTTCGGCCTGGGAAATATCCGCAGGCCAGAATACGATATTTGCAGAAACCCGGCTGTTGCCGCCCTTGTGCTGCTCGGGAGCCTTTTCCAGCAGTAAAACCTTTGCTCCGGCATCGGCGGCCGTGATCGCGGCAGTGGCGCCGGCAAAGCCATACCCGACGACGACCACATCGGCTTCTTCGTCCCATCGAGCTGGTACAGTGGTCATCTCATCTCCATCCGAAAAGCAAGCGGCACCAAACTGATCACTGCCGATACACACCACATTGCGAGCGTGGAGTGAGGGCCGGTAGCGTCGGAAATTACCTATGAACGATTGTGTTCCCGCTACTGAAAGTGTTGGTTCAAACAGACGTCATGTCATCTGCATTTACTGGGCGGGGACCAAGGGCAAACCATTGTGTACGGCAGTAGCCGCGATGGCTGCCTCGCCATTTGCAACGCTGATCTGGTTGAGGCCACGCACCAGATCGCCTGCGGCAAATAAGCCTTTGACCGAGGTTTCCTGATGTTCGCCGACAAAGAGACGCCCGGCATCGTCCATCCGGGCGTCCAGCAATCGAGCCAGCTTGGTCTGCGCGGTCGTGCCGAACGCAGTATAGGCGACATCAAAGATGTGCGACTGGCCGCCGGTGGCGAATAATACGGCGACGCCATGCTCCTGCATTTGGACCGAACCAGGGCCGATACGATGAACGTCGATGGCCGCGCGATTGAGCTTTTCAAGGGTCATAGATGGCAAGACGACATCTCCTGTCAGCAGCAGCGCCACCTTGTTGGAATACGTTCGAATGAACAGAGCCTCGGCTGCGGCATGCGGGCCGGCACCCAGCACCGCGATACGCTTGTTCATGGTTTCGTACCCGTCGCATATCGGGCAGGTCCGGATAAGGCCGCGTTTCACCGCGTCGGCCAGATGGGGCACCGGCGGCTTGTTTTCAACGACCCCGGTTGCGAGGATGACGGTCTGTGCCGCGATCATTCGGCCGTCCAGGCTGGCGAGGAAGCCGCCCTCGTCGCGCAAGGCAAGATTGTGAACATAGCCCGTTTCTGGCACGCAGCCATAAAGCTGCGCTTGCTGCTGCAACCGTTCGCGGTACTCATGCCCGCCTATTCCTTGCGGAAAGCCAGCAATATTATGGCTGAGGGTGATCCACTCCGCGCGGCTCCAGCCGCCATCGACGACAATGATCTGGCGTCTGAACCGGGCGAGATAGAGCGCGGCGGTAAGGCCTGCAGGGCCACCGCCGATGATCAGGCAATCTACACAAGCGGCCAAAGTCAAAACTCCAATCTGCTGTCTATGCTGCGGGTTCTAGATGGTCCGTCTTATGCTGCCCGGTTAGCAGCCAGGTCGATCACGAAGCGGTAGCGCACGTCCCTGTTTTCAACCCGGAGATACGCCTCTGCAATCTGATCCGGGCGTATTAGACCGCGTTGTTCGATCGTCATGGCGCGGATCGGTCCGGTGCAGTTTCCGTGCTGTCTGAAAATTCTTCCGGGAAAAATGTTTCGGGCATGCATGTCTCCATCGAATTCGCGGGCGCAAGGTGGCGGATGGCCCAATCCCGATGTGGCTGCAGCCGGTTTGCGCCCGAAGATCGCAGGTCAAGAGGGTGGGGAACTAACCGGTTCGAGAAAGACCCGAAAAGCGGCGCCCGATCGAAGTCGCGCACGCCGCCCGGCGCCGATCGGATCAGAACGGAGCGCGGGCAGGGCTGCCGCATCATATTGTGGACGGAACAGGGGCAGAGATAGCGGCGGGTGCTTTCCCTGCCCTGTAGTCTGTGCCTCATAGCTTTCGTGCGCGCACTTGACGACGGCAAACCCGCCAACCGGGCCTTTGAGTAGGCCGGCAGGCGGGTTACTGCGGTGCGTCAAACGATCGCGAGTTCGTTTTCGACAGATGTCGTTCCCGGCGCGGCCCACGCAGTGGAGGTGGCCTCGTCGCGTTCGTACCAGGACTCCACTTTCCCGGTGAGCGTCACTCTTCCGCCCTGGGCAGAAACGTTGATTGTCGCAGGATCAAACCAGGAACGGCCCAGTGCAGCTATGATATCGTTTCTGATTTTGGACGTATCCGGCTTGGGTTTGATGGTGATCTGGTTATCGACACCGACGACTCCCCAAAGCTCGCGAACATTGCGCGCTGCAGCCTCTTGTTCGAAGTGCCAATCGACTTCGCCGGTGAGAGTGACCCAACCCTTTTCCACCTTTACCTTGACGGTATCTTTTGGAACGCTCGAGTCCCATTTCAATCGATTGACCGCTGAGGACGCGATTTCCTCGTCGCCGTGCTTGACACTGAACGGCAGCCGGACTTCAAGTTCCTCCGCGACCGCCTTTACGTCCTTAACCCGGCGCACGGCTTTCTCGGCAGAGGACTTCTCCAGGTAACTTTGGACATGACCTGTTAGAGTTACTACTCCATTTCTTGCAGTAACTCCGATGTTGGCCGCGTTTACGCTCGGCTCCCATTTCAGTTGGTCGAGTACAATTTGTTGCAGTTGTGTGTCATCGGTCATGGTTCGCTCCAGATTTGGTTTAAACCCCGCTTGGGTAAGATATTCTTAAGTCCAGCATGATCACCGAGAAAGATTCGGAAAATACTCAACCGCACAACTTAGCTGTAAAATACGCTGTTTATTGTGTCACGATGATGTTTGAGTATTTTCCGAGCCTAGTGATCGTTCGTTGCTCGCCCCAGACGGGAGGTCATCAAGCGGCCGGAAAATGCGTCCAGGATTCGCCGCGAACATAGGGGCCAAAGCGATGAACGCAGTCACCAAACTGACAATAATGAAGGCCCTGGTGTATCATGGCCCCGGCCAGAAAGCCTTTGAGGACCATGCCAAACCCGTGATCGCCGAGCCTACCGATGCGATCGTCAAAATCACCAAAACAACCATCTGCGGCACCGATCTGCACATCCTCAAAGGTGATTTGCCCAGCTGCGTGCCGGGGCGGATTCTCGGCCACGAAGGTGTTGGCATTATCGACAGCGTTGGCCCGGCTGTAACCGTCTTCAAGCCGGGCGACCATGTGCTGATTTCCTGTGTCAGCGCCTGCGGCAAATGCGAATTCTGCCGCAAGGGGATGTTCTCTCACTGCACCACGGGTGGCTGGATTCTCGGCAATACCATCGATGGAACGCAGGCCGAGTTCGTCCGCATTCCGCATGCAGATACCAGCCTCTACCCGATCCCGGAAGGCGCTGATGAAGAGGCGCTGGTGATGTTGAGCGATATCCTGCCTACCGGCTTTGAATGCGGGGTGCTGAATGGCAAGGTTCAGCCGGGCAGCTCGGTCGCGATCGTTGGCTCGGGACCGATTGGACTCGCCGCGTTGCTGACCGCCCAGTTCTTTTCGCCCGGCGAAATCATCATGATCGATCTCGATGACAACCGTCTCGAAGTCGCGAAACGTTTTGGCGCCACACACGCCATCAACAGTTCCGGCGGCCATGCGGTCGAGGCGCTGATGACGCTGACCGGGGGGCGCGGGGTCGACACCGCAATCGAGGCGGTTGGCATCCCCGCCACGTTCGAGCTGTGCGAACAGATCGTCGCCGCTGGCGGCATCATCGCGAATATCGGCGTTCACGGCGTGCCGGTGAAGCTGCATATGGAGCGGCTGTGGGACCGCAATATCGCCATTACGACCCGCCTGGTCGATACGGCCAGTACGCCCATGCTGCTCAAGGTGCTGCGCGCGGGCAAAATTGATCCCAAGCTGCTGATCACCCATCGCTTCAAGCTCTCGGCGATCATCGAGGCTTACGAGACTTTCGGCAATGCGGCCAGGACCAAGGCGCTCAAGGTGATTCTCGAAGCCTGATCGAGAAGCCACCCCGTTCCCCCAAGCGTGCCAAGCGCCCTTGGGGGAACGGCCATGACGTAACAAAGTCTGAGTCTGAGCCCTGGAATTTCACCTGTTACCAAGTGGCGTGGATCACCGGGTTGCACCCGATGGCAGGTACCCTGCTGGTGGCAAAGCACGCCCGCATCGTCATGGCGTGCCCGGCCTCGAACAGCTGCTGCTCGATGCCGGACCGCCTGGGAGCACCACCTGCGGCCGCTGGCCGCAGGTGGTGCCGATGCGCTAAACAGCTTCCGTGGTTTTTAGCAGGGCAACGCCTTTCGCGACGATTTCGCCATCCGACAAATGCGAAATATCGACACGCTCAGTGACGACGACCCGGGCAGCGATGGCGGGGTGGTGTTGCTGCAGATAGGTGACGAGATAGGCACCGGCGTTGCTTCTGCCCTTGCCATCGCTCAACACGACAATCTGACGCGCGGTTTTCAGATCGACCGCGATGCGTTCGTAATAGCTGTCTTCTTCTGCCGCGTGGCCGCCGTCGTGATCGTCGTTACCCTGGCGGTGTTCGAGCCGCCGTGCCGAGCCATCGGCATCCTCGGGCTTGAACACGCGCGGCGGGGCAGCGGCATTGCCCTCACCGCCCGGACGGAACAATCGTGCCTGTTGATGATCGATAAGGACGATGCACTGCCGCGCGGTGTCATCATTTGCGGCCTGGGCCGAAGCCTGGTCTGAAGGATCATCTGGCGAAAGATCAGTCGGCGCGAGCCCTGCCGATGTCAGAAAGGCGCGCAGATGTCGCAGTTCATCGCCCGTCAGATCCTTGCCATGCGGGCGGCCAAGGTCGGCACGATCGGTGCCGATCGTAACTTCGTATTCGCCATTGTGGCGCTCGCTTACGCTGCCCAGATGATTCAGCAGCGACAAGACATCATGCCATTCAACATTGTGGGACGCCGGGTGCCGAAAAATACTGGCAAGGGCTTTGCGATGATGTCCGTTCAAATGAATGGTCATGGTCATGCTTTCTCCGTCTTGAGGTGTTCATCAGCGGTGGTTTGCGGCCCATGTTCAATTCAAGGCGCGCAAGCTGCCGTAAAGACTGGCCATAGAGTGCGCGACGGGGGGGCACGAGCATCGGGAACTACTCATGGGGGCCGGGCATCGGCGACGGGGGAGCGAGCGGTCAAGCGCGGGAGCCGGCCGATTCTGCTCACCAGGTTTGCGCACCATCAAAGGATCGGGAAGTGTCGGAAAAGGGCCAGTTTGACGCTGTCGAGCACAAGTGCCAGCACCACTGCGCCTGCGAACACCGAAATCATGATCGGCGCAGGCAGGGCTGCCATCAGAATCCCGCGTTGGGCAAGGGCGCTGAACACTGCGATTTCCAGAAACGAACCGATCAGCAGCAAAGGCGCCGGTCTTGATCGCCACAGGCGCCGACGCTCGCGCACGACATAAAAAATCGCCTGACCGCTGTAGACCATGGTCACTACGGTCAGCGTCTGCAGGGCGCGGACATCGAGATGCAGCCAGAAATGACCG
>JAYTHT010000431.1:0-1040 GCA_043732365.1 Novosphingobium sp.
GGCCCATCAGCACGTCAATCTGGCTGAACAAATTGGCGCTGGATGGATAGAGCGTGTTGTCGAGATCAAAGATCCAGCAATCGACGCGAGTGGGATCGAACGGCATGGCGAGAGCTCTTATCTTGATGAGGGGGCTTGATCGTGGACGTGCCGCCGCGATAGGGACTAATCCCATGTCCTGTCTATCCACGATACCCGTCACAAACCTGGTAATTGGGGTCGACGAAGCCGGGCGAGGGCCATTGGCAGGGCCGGTGGTCGCCGCCGCCGTGGTGCTGGGGCCGCAAGCGCCCGATGGACTGGCCGATTCCAAAGTTCTGTCGGCGCGGCGCAGGGCTGTGCTCGACCCGCTGATCCGCCAGTCCTGCCATTGGGGGATCGGCGTGGTCGACGCCGACGAAATCGACCGCATCAACATTTTTGCCGCGACGATGAAGGCGATGACCATGGCCGTCGCTGCGCTGGTGCAGGCCCGTGGCCCTTGCGTGGTCACGCTGGTGCTGATCGACGGCAACAAGACTCCTGCGGGACGTGTGCCCGAATGGACGTGGCCGGCGCGCGCCATTGTCGGCGGCGATGCGACCGAGCGGGCGATCTCTGCCGCATCGATCCTGGCCAAGCAGCACCGTGATGGTCTGATGCATGCCGCCGCACAGACATGGCCGCATTATGGGTGGGACCGCAACGCGGGATACGGCACGCCGCACCACCTGACCGCATTGCGCGACCACGGTCCGTGCCCGCTGCATCGCCGCAGCTTTGCCCCGGTCGCACAATCGCTGTTGATCTGACTGCCTGACCCGAAACTCGCTCTTTCGCGCGTTTCGCAATCATACTCCTGGACTTATGTGTTCCGCGCCGCCACACCAGATGTGGCGTGCCGGGGTGCCCTACCAATCCAGATATGCCCTCCGGACTCGTTCCGTTCTCATTATCGCTCGGCCACGACTCGTGGTTTTGTGCCGAGTCGTGGCTTGACGGCGAGTCCACAATGATTCAGAATCATCGGACTTGCAGTGAAAGGCAACGATGGTCATGGC
>JAYTHT010000432.1:0-1040 GCA_043732365.1 Novosphingobium sp.
CAGCCCCGCTGCCTGCGCACTGCGCGCCTCGCCAAAGCCGAAATTGGCCATGCGCCGCAACGCCTCGATCAGCGCCTCATCCCCGCTGTGCACCAGCCCACCTTCGCCCGTGGCAAAGGTTTTGGTCGCATGCATCGAATAAACCACCGCCATCGCGGCGCCCGCCCCGAAATTGGCACCATCGGTGGCAAGCGAGCCAAGAGACGCGGCGGCATCGATCACCACCGTCACATCATGGCGGCGCGCCAGCCAGGCGTAACGGTCCAGATCGATCGTGCGGCCAAATGTTGCATAAGGCACCAGCGCGGCAATGCGCCCGGCATGGCGGCGCAACAGCGCTTCTTCGATGGCCGGATCCGACACCCAGGTATCGGGATCGATGTCGTGAATCAGCGGGACCAGCCCGGCCCAGACCGCCGCCTGCGCCGTGGCGGCAAAGGTCAGCGCCGGGACCAGCGCAAAAAACCCGCGATTGGCACGCGGCCCCACCCCGTGGCGCAGCGCCAGCATCAGCCCGGCAGTTGCGTTCGAAACCGCCAGCGACGCGCCCCGCCCCGCAAACAACTGATCGGTCACATCGCGTTCGAACATGCGCACGGCGGGCCCGCCGTTGCTATAGATCTGGCGCTCCTCGATCGCGCGCAGCCCTTTGCCCAGCGTGCTGAGACGCGGCGGTTGGGGTTGGATCAAAGGAAAACAAGTCATAAGGCCAGGCACCTGTCCGTAATACTATAGCAATGATGAGTTAGCACACTCGATGCCCGGAATTGGCAGCAGTTCAACTGTCCTGTCGCACAAAATATCCTAATTTTTTGTAGTTTTAAGGCCTAAAGCCGGTTTTGTCCGAGACTGGGACAAAGTTTGGTTAAAATGGCCCTAACCAAACAGATCAGGTTGCGAGCGGGGGGCGGTAGCCTACGCTTGAGTCGTGCGGTCGACTACCAGATTGCCGGTCCAGGTACGACACAGGAGCCGTGCCGCAATCCCGTCATCGCCCTGCCACACCGGCCAGGCGGCGCGCGGCAGGATGACCGGCATCC
>JAYTHT010000433.1:0-1038 GCA_043732365.1 Novosphingobium sp.
TGCCCCCCAGCCACAGCGCCAGCCAGTCGCCGCGCGGCGTCGTCGCCAATTCGGCGATGGCAATGGCGGCAAGCCCCAGCACCGGCACGATCATCAGCCGCAACCACCCGCCGACCCGGCCATCGGGCCGCGCCAGCCGCAGCGTCGCAACCGTGGCGCAGATGGCCAGGCTGATCGTATACGTCCATTTGATCCAGAACGTGGCACCATGCATCGCGGGCATCAGGTCGGGACGAAAGCCGAGCCAGCCGCCGACCGCGATCAGCGTGACCAACGCACCCGCGCCAATCCCCAGCCCCAGCCGTTGGACCAGCCCATAGCGCGGCACCGGACGGACATCGCGCGCCAGTGCGGCGATCAGATCTTCGCTAGTCATCGCCCGTTCTTTGCTAGTCATCGCCCGGTCTTCGCCATTCATCGTAATGTATCCCGAACGCGGTCGGCCAGGGCTTTCAGCCCGCGATGGGCCGACACTTTGACATCGGATTCGCCGATCCCGAGCCGTTCTGCCGCTTCGGCTATGCTCAGTCCCTCGATCCGCGTCGCGCGCAACACGGCCGCCTGTTTTTCGGGGATTTCATCAAACAGGCGATCGAGATCGGCGCGCGCGTCGCTCGCCTCGGCAAAGGCGAATTCGTCCGGCAATTCGTCCAGGTCGTCGAGCGCCGTGGTCCGCGCCCAAGTGCGCCCATTGCGCCGGTAACGGTCGACCAGCTTGTAGCGGGCGATCGCAAACAGCCACGCGCCAAATGGGCGCGATGGGTCATATGTGACGCGACGTTGGTGCACGGCAATCAGCGTTTCCTGCAAGAGGTCTTCGACATCATCCTCTCGCCCGCCAAGCCGGCGACGAAAGAAACCGCGCAACGGCGGCAAAAGCGCGCGCAACAACGCAGCGTGCGAAACAGCGTCGCCCGCCAGCCCTGCGAGCATTAAATCTCGCAGATGATTATCATCATGCCGCATGCGCATTGCCCCAGCATTTTCGTCCGTCACCCGGGTTTGGTTACAAACCCGGGTTTGGTGATGCGAACGATT
>JAYTHT010000434.1:0-3788 GCA_043732365.1 Novosphingobium sp.
CCATACAACAGCCGCACGATCGGGCGCGCCGCCAGCGCCAGCCCGGCCATGCCCGGCCACAACACCGCAGTATACCCTGCGACCACGCGCAAATACGCAGGCCCAAGCGGTTCGCCCCGATCCCGGATCCGCGCAAAGGCAGGAAAGAACACCTGGCCGATGGCGCCAGCGATCAACATGCGGAACTGGTCCGACAGGCCCACGCCCCGGCTGAACAACCCGACCGCGCGCAACGGCAGCAACCGGCCAACAATCATGTCGGGCATCCGGCTGCCCAGCGCGCCTGTCACGGTGATCAGGCTGAGCCGCGAACCCGAACCCAGGATTGGCGCAAGCGCGTCGAACCGCAGCGGCCATGGCAGCGTCGGACGCATCATTTGCGCAATCACGCCGCGCGCTGCTGCACCCGCCAGCGTTGCCCAGGCGAGCGACAGGCTGCCCCAACCCTGCCATGCCATGATCACCGCAACCGCGCCCTGCACCAGCGCGCCGCCCAGATTGACCATGAAATGGCCATGGAACCCCATCGTCCGGCTCATCACCGCCAGCGGCATGACCGCCAGCGGTGAAAACAGATAGCTGCCCGCGATGATCAGCAGGATCGGCGCCAATCCCGGCAAATGGTAAAACCGCGCCGCCGGCAAAGCCACCGCCGCGATCAGCGCGGCCAGCCCCAGCGCAAACATCAGCGATACCGAGGCACAGCGCGCCAGATCATCGCGGCCCAACGTCGGGAGCGCCGCAATATGCCGCGCCATCCCGAAATCCTGAAACACCGCGATCACCAGCGCCAGCGCCATCGCGATCGAAAACAGCCCGAGATCGGCGGGGCTGAGGAACCAGCGCGAGATCACCACCGAACTGGCGAACTGCACGCCAAAGCTCAGATATTGCCCGGCCATCGCCCAGACCGCCGCGCCGCGCACACCCATGGTGGCCGGTTCAGCGTCCAGATTGGATTCGGGTGCGGTCATGCCAACCGGTTTATAGCGCGAATGCTTTCCATCGGGACAATATCGAACGCATCGTTCCGATCATCACCGAACTGGCCGCACGTTGCGGCGATGGCTGGTGCGCGCGCAATCCAGCGGGGCACGCCGCCGCAACCGCAGACGACGACAACGCGCCCGACCGCACGCTGGCATCGGCCATGCGCCACCACAGCCGCGCATATTCCTCCATGATCAGCGCCAGGTCCGCCGCGCCGGGGCGCCGGGTCGCGCAAAACCGGTCGTGAACCGTGGTCACAATGTCGCGCAACCGATCGAGCGTGGCCCGATCGGGCACCGGCGCGCCGCCGTTGAAATGGGTTTCGGCCAGTCGCGCAGCCAGCTCGGCCTGCGCCCCAAACAGGGGGGCATAAGCTGTCGCCAGCACTGCGGCGGCGCTGGCATGCATCATCGTGGTATAACGCTGCGACGCGCCGCCAGCATGCAGGCGATACCTGAGCAGTGGGCGATCGATCCGCGCTATCGCGCCAAACGGCGCAATCCGATGATAAAAATCGAAATCTTCGGCATACAGCCGCTCGGTGCGTTCGAATTCGGGCAGCTGGCGCGCTATGGCTGCGCGAAACATGACCGACGACCACGCAAGTGGATTGCCGAATTGCAGGCGCCAGTCGATCAGCGCGGGCGTCGTGCGGACCGGGCCGCGATGCGCCCGGACTGTGCCATCCTCGAGCAGGTCGATGGCGCTGGCGACCAGCACCGTGCCCGGATTATCGTCCAGATAGGCACATTGCATGGCAAACCGGTCGGGATGGCACAAATCGTCCTGATCGAGCCCGACGATATAGCGCCCGCGCGCCGCGGCAAAAGCCCGGTTGCGCGCCACAACCGGCCCGCCATTCGCTGGCGACGCGATCACGATCAGGCGCGGATCGTCGATCGCACGCAAACGATCGAGCGTGTCATCGGTCGATGCATCGTCAACGACGATCAGTTCGAAATCGGCAAACCCTTGCACCAGGACACTGGCAATCGTTTGCTCGATCAACCCGGAACCGTTGTATGCTGCCATGACCACACTGATTGTGGGGTTAGAGCGCGTCATGCAACGGCCTGGCGCGACCGATCCAGTACCTGGTCGACAATCATCTGCCCGACATTGTTCTGCCACAACCACAGCCCGTTGGCGCTGCCGCGAAAGCTGGGTTCGCCGCCCAGGGCGCCCCATGGCACAAACCCGGCGCCCAGCCCGAGGGCAAAGACACCCTCGACCACCGACCCATCGGCAGCAAGCACACGGCAATGGCGATCGACCAGCTGGCCCGCCGCAGCGCCATCACAGGCCAGCGCAATCGGCGCGCCACCTGCATCGAACAGCGGAAACGCGCGTGGGCGATAGCCGGTGGCAGCGATGACCAGATCGGCATTTTCGATCTGCGCGCGGACATCGGCGTCAACCAATTGGTCGATGCGTAACAGCGCCAGCCGCGGATCGGGCACGCGCCCGCCGATTTCAAGCGCGCGCAACACCAGTTCGCGCGATTCGAGCCGGAACCCGCCCAGCCGATAGACAAACCCGCTGACCGGGCAGATGTCATCCTGGCTAAAATCGTCAAACCCGTCCGCCAGCGCCGCATCACGCGACGCATAGAACGGACGCAAGGGCCGGCGATGCATGAGCCCGATCGCGCCGCCGCCCAGTGGCAAGTTTCCGGCCAGGAGGCGCACAACCGTGGCCATCGCGCTGGTCGAACCGCCGATGATCACGATCCGCGGCGCGCGCACCGTCGCCATGCGCTCGGTGATCGCTTCCAGCCCGCCACCGCGCATGACCGTGTCGGCCAGCACCAGCCGGTCGCCCGCCAGATCGCCCAGAGTTGACCCCGCAATCGTGGCATCGCGCGCGGCGCCGATCGCCATCGCGCCACCGGTGGCAATCACGATGTGGTGCGATAATTCTTCGCGCGGCAGGCCGCCATGCGGAATGACCGTGGTTGCCCACAGCCCGGCGGACGTACGCCGTGCCGATACTGCATCGTGCCGGGTCAGGACCTCGCCGCCGCTCGCGCTGACAATGTCGGCCAGGCGTTCGCCGGTCACCGCCAGCAGATCGCCCGCCTCGGCCAAGGGCGCACCCAGCGCGCCGATATGCCGCGTCATCGTCATCGCCGCGCGATGCGTGACCAGCGCCGCCAGCGTCGGTTCGGGATTGTCCTTGATCGCGCTCAGAAATGTTTCGGCCGTAGTGTCGGACCGGATCGCATAATTGCCGAGATTGCCGCAGCCCAGCGCCGCCGCGCGTTCGACAATCGCCAGTCCCGATGCCGCCAATTCGCCCAGCCGATTCTGGCGAGAGGCAGCTGTCAGCAGCGCGGTGCCCGCCGGGCCCCCACCGATAATCAGTGTCGAATGCGTCCGCTGCTGCGTCACAGGCATCGCATAGGGGCCCGAGTGCATCGCCAAAGCGCCAATCACCGTGCGCACATGCGACGCGATCAGGCTGACATCGGCCTGTGTCATTGTGTCGAGGATCGGCAGCGACACAATCCGGCTGGCGACATCATCGGCGACCGGGGTCGGCTTGATCAGCGCGTCAGTGCGGAAAAACGGTTGCTGGCCCAGATGCGGGCTGAAATAATGACCCGAGCCGATGCCCAGTTCGCCCAGCCGCGCCATGACCGTGGCGCGCGAAGACGCAAGGTGCGGCGGCAGCAGCATCGACCAGAATTGAAAACACTGGGGGCCGGGATCTGGCGCTTGCGGGGTAAATTCGGGCAATTCGGCGCGATAGCACGCGCCCAGGTTGGCGCGATGCTTTGCGATTGCAACGATGTCCTG
>JAYTHT010000435.1:0-1033 GCA_043732365.1 Novosphingobium sp.
CGGCTGCGCGCGGTGTGCAGACGCCCGGCGACCGGGCCAATCAGAGTGGCCAGCCGGCTTTCGGTGGTCATGTGAATGTCTTCGAGGTCCCAGTCCTCGGGCACGCCATTCGCCGCATATTCGGCGGCAATCTGGTCGAGCCCGGCGGTAATCGCGGCGGCATCGGCGGGCGAAACGATCGCTTGCGCAGCGAGCATTGCGACATGCGCCTTTGACGCGGCGATGTCTTGCCCCCACAGCGCCTTGTCGAACGGGATCGAGGCATTTATCTCGCGCATGATGGCCGATGGCCCGGCGGCAAAACGGCCGCCCCACATCTGATTGGAACCAGAATTGCCACTCATGTCGTACCGTCTGCCTTTTGCCATCGCGTTGGCCGGTTTAAGCCTGAGCGCGTGCGATAGAGAGCAGCGCGCCCCGGCGCAACCAGAGAGCGCCGCCGCAGCGGATGCGAGCGGCACACCGGGCGAAGGTTTTGCCGGGAAAATCGACCGCAGCCACAAAGGCGCAAGCCTGCCGCAGGCGACGGTAACCGACGCGAGTGGTGCCAAACTCACTATTCAGAGCCTGAGCGGCAAGCCGGTGCTGATCAATTTGTGGGCAACCTGGTGCGCGCCTTGCGTCAAGGAACTGCCGACGCTCGATGCGCTGGCTGCGCGTGAGGCCGGGCATCTGGCGGTGGTGACAATCGCGCAGGACATGGCCCAGCCCGCCAAAGTAGCGGCCGCGCTGCATTACGACCACCTGCACGCCTGGCTCGACCCCGACAATGCGCTGGGTTTTTATTACAACAGCGGCGAATTGCCGACGAGCGTGCTGTACGATGCGCAAGGCCACGAAGTGTGGCGGATGGTCGGCGCGCATGATTGGGCGGGCAAAGACAGCAATGCCTTGATCGCGCCTGCGTTGAAATAGGCGCACGCCAAGCGGGGACACCCGATAATGGTCGAATTGCACAAAACTGTTTGGCCTTGGATCATGCCGATCCTTGCTGGCCGTAGCGGAAAGCCCTGGCGCTGCCGTCAGTGGACCA
>JAYTHT010000436.1:0-1033 GCA_043732365.1 Novosphingobium sp.
CTTGAGTCTGAACCCGCGCAAGGCCTTTCCCGGAGGTAGATCCGGTGGTGCCGCTGACCCCTGCAAAGCCCGCTTGTTCATCTGCCGACAGGCGCGTCAACTGCGCGTTGAGCGCTCCAGTACCCATAGAGATCTGCGCGGTACCCGCCGATGCATTGCCCCCCGATGATCCTCCCGCTCCCCCTGACGCGTTCGCTGTAATCGTCAAAACGCCCGTTTCGGCAGACCCTTGGTTGGCAACTTCGTACAATGCCTGCCCGCCGACCCCGTTTCCGCCGATGGACGAGGCGGAAGACTCTCCGCCACCCTGGCCTCCTTGGCCAAAGGCAGAAATCGACAGGTCGCCAGTCAGGATACCGACGCCGCGCGACTGCTCGGCGTGGACACGGGCAATACCGCCAATACCGTTTCCCGATTGCGTTTTACCGAACCCGCCCGATCCATTTGCTAGGACCGTTGCCGGACCAACGCTGACTGTACCTTGCCGCGCAACAATTTCCGCGGTGCCCCCGATGGCATCCCCACCGGCACCTGCGAAGTTCGATGCCCCCACTGCACTCGCATCGATCTGCGTGACGCCGCCAACCGATATCAACGAGCCCACACCATCCGCAATGAGCCGCGCTGTCCCGCCGACACCCGCGCGGCGCGAAACCAGCGTCAAATCTCCGCCGGATGTAACGGTTTCGCCAGCATCAGCGCGGACTTCGACACTGTTCAGACCTGCTAGCGTGGCGTTACCGGTAAAGGTGAGAGGTCCGTTGCCATCAGGGCTAGCGAGGATGGTAGTCGCCTGTGCGCTAACCTTAGAACTGAACGTGCCACTCCCGATCGTGAGGTTTGCTGCGGTCAAACTCGGTGCCTGGCGGATGGTGCCAAGCACTACATCCTGTCCAGCGGACAGGACGACCGTGCCGTTCTGTACGGTCGCTGTGGCCGCAGGCGTATAGCCGACAGCCCCACCGACCAGCAGCGTAATTGCCGTGTTCTTGGGCATCGCCGCCATCACGATGGTGCCATTTGCCGCAGCGGG
>JAYTHT010000437.1:0-11990 GCA_043732365.1 Novosphingobium sp.
TCAATTAAATAGTGTTTTTGGATAGGAGTCGTAAGGGAAATGGGTACAGCTTACATTGTCGATGCCGTGCGCACAGCGGGCGGACGCCGCAACGGACGGCTGGCCGGG
This sequence comes from Novosphingobium sp., assembly GCA_043732365.1. Classification (GTDB taxonomy): domain Bacteria; phylum Pseudomonadota; class Alphaproteobacteria; order Sphingomonadales; family Sphingomonadaceae; genus Novosphingobium. The sequence goes on from JAYTHT010000437.1 coordinate 109, forward strand.
GTGCACCCGGTTGACCTGGCGGCGCTGGCGCTCGATGCCCTGATCAGCCGCACCGGGATCGACCCTGCCGCAGTTGATGACGTCATCATGGGGTGTGTCAGCCAGGGCGGGCAACAGGCCGGGCAGGTCGGGCGCAATGCGGTGCTCGCGTCAAAGCTGCTGCCCGAATCGACCCCCGCAGTGACAATTGACCGCCAGTGCGGATCATCGCAACAGGCGATCCAGTTCGCGGCGCAGGCGGTAATGTCGGGAGTGCAGGACGTGGTCATTGCCGCCGGTATCGAAAGCATGACCCGCGTGCCGATGGGCAGCACGGCGGCGTTTCACATGAAAGAGGGCCTGGGCCATTACAAATCGCCCGGGCTGGAGGCGAAATACCCCGGTGTGATGTGGTCGCAGTTCGTCGGTGCCGAAATGATCGTCAAAAAGCACGGCTTTACCAAAGACCAGATCGACCAGTTTGCGCTGGCAAGCCACCAGAAAGCAATTGCCGCTACGCACGCGGGCGCCTTTGCCGATGAAATCGTGCCGGTTGAAATCGAGACCGCAGATGGCACAGCGATGCACACGATCGACGAGGGCATCCGCTTTGACGCGACGATCGAAAGTATCGCGGGCGTCAAATTGCTCACTCCCGATGGCGCGTTGTCGGCCGCCAGCGCCAGCCAGATCTGCGACGGCGCCAGTGCTGCGCTGATCGTGTCAGAGGCCGCGCTCAAACGGTACAACCTGACTCCGCTGGCGCGCATCCATACGCTGACCGTGACCGCCGGCGATCCGGTGATCATGCTGGAAGAACCGCTGTTTGCGACCGACAAGGCGCTGGCGCGCGCGGGCATGAAAATCGGCGACATCGATTTGTACGAGGTCAACGAGGCGTTCGCATCCGTGCCGATGGCATGGCTGAAACACACCGGCGCCGATCCCGCCCGGCTGAATGTCAACGGCGGGGCGATCGCGCTGGGCCATCCGCTCGGCGCGTCGGGCACCAAGCTGATGGCGACTTTGCTGCACGCATTGAAAGCGCGGGGGCTGAAATACGGATTGCAGACGATGTGCGAAGGTGGCGGCGTTGCCAATGTCACGATCGTTGAAATGGTTTGAGCTAACGCATCGTGCAAAAAAGTGGGAACCGCTTTTGCAAAAACGATGCGACAACAAATGCTTAGAAAAAGGAAATCGGGATGAAGCTTGAAACCGGCATGTCCGCCGTCGTGACTGGCGGCGCATCGGGTCTGGGCGCGGCAACTGCGCGCGCGCTGGCCGCCAAAGGCGTGAAAGTCGCGATCTTTGACCTGAGCAAGGATAAAGGCGAAGCGGTCGCGGCTGAAATCGGCGGGGTGTTTTGCGAAGTCAACGTGACCAGCGACGACAGCGTCGATGCCGGCTTTGCCAAAGCACGCGCCGCGATCGGGCAGGAACGCATTCTGGTAAATTGCGCGGGCACCGGCAACGCGATCAAAACCGCCAGCCGGTCGAAAGACACAGGGGCCATCAAGCATTTTCCGCTCGATGCGTTCAATGCGATCATCCAGATCAACCTGGTCGGCACATTTCGCTGCATCGCCAAATCGGCGGCGGGCATGATGTCGCTCGATCCAATCGGCGAATCCGGCGAACGCGGTGCAATCGTCAACACAGCCTCGGTCGCGGCCGAAGATGGCCAGATGGGGCAGGCGGCCTATTCCGCCTCAAAAGGCGGCGTGGTCGGCATGACTCTGCCGATTGCGCGCGACCTGATGAGCGAAGGCATCCGCGTCAATACGATCCTGCCCGGCATTTTCAACACCCCGCTGCTGCAAGGCGCGCCCGAAAACGTCAAGGCGGCGCTGGCCGCATCGGTCCCGTTTCCAAAGCGGCTGGGCAATCCTGACGAATATGCCGCGCTGGCGCTGTGCATGATCGAAACCGGGTATTTCAATGGCGAGGATGTGCGGCTCGACGGGGCGATCAGAATGGCGCCCCGTTGACGCGATATTCGCAGATTCTGTTCGATGTGGCCGATGGCGTGGCCACGGTCACACTGCATCGTCCGGACAAGCTGAATGCTTTTACCCATACGATGATGCAGGAGCTGTGTGACGCATTTGATCGTACCGATGCGGATGATGCGGTGCGGGTGGTGATCGTTACCGGCCATGGTGACCGTGCGTTTTGTGCCGGGGCCGACCTGACCCCCGATGATAAGGGCCGCGTGTTTTCGAGCGGTGACGAAGTGTCCGAGCTGTCCGATCCGGCGGTGCGCGACGGGGGTGGGCTGCTGACCTTGCGGATCTTTCAATCGAAGAAACCCGTCATCGGTGCGATCAACGGCGCGGCGGTGGGCATTGGCGCGACAATGCAACTGCCGATGGACATCCGCCTGGCCAGCACGAGCGCGCGTTTCGGCTTTGTCTTTGCGCGGCGCGGGATTGTGCCAGAGGCGGCGTCGAGCTGGTTCCTGCCGCGGCTCGTCGGCGTAGCGCAAGCGCTCGAATGGTGCATGACCGGGCGCGTGTTTGGCGCGGACGAAGCCTTGCAAGGCGGTCTGGTACGCTCGATCCATCCGCCCGCTGAGCTGCTGCCCGCCGCGCATGCGATCGCGCGCGAAATTGCCGATAACACCAGCGCGGTAGCGGTCGCGATGACTCGCGCGATGTTGTGGCATAATCCTTCGTTTGATCATCCGATGGAGGCGCACCGGATTGACAGCCGGGCGATTTATACGCTGTCGCGCGGGCCAGATACCAAAGAAGGCATCGCCAGTTTTCTGGAAAAACGCGCACCCCGCTACCCGGCGCGCGTTTCTTCGGATATGCCTGCATTTTATCCGTGGTGGAAAGAACCAGGCTGGGAATGAACGATACCGAAATGACCGACACCGAAGTGAACAACATCGAATCGGCCGCAACACCGATGGCGCCAACCACAGCCGGAGATACTGGCGAACAACAAGGTGCGCGCGACTTGCTGTTGGCCACCGCGTCACAGATCATGCGTGAAGGCGATCAGGTCGACATTTCACTTTCGGAATTGTCGCTGCGATCGGGGTTGAACTCGGCACTGGTCAAATACTATTTCGGCAACAAGGCGGGCATGCTGACCGCGCTGCTCGATCGCGACATGGTGGCGATCGTCCGTTCGGTCGACGCGCTGATGGCCAAAGACGACATGCCGCCCGAGGAAAAGCTGCGCCGCCATATCAGCCGATGCATCGATACCTATTACGCGGTGCCGTATCTCAACCGCCTGTTGATGCGGTTGGTCCGCGACAGCGACGATGGTGAATCGCAGCGGATTGCCGACAAATACCTTACCCCGCTGCGGGTCGCCTATGAACGGTTGATCAGCGCGGGCGTGGCGCGAAAGATTTTTCGCCCCGTTGATCCGCAACTGTTCTATTTCACCGTGACCGGCGCGGCCGACCGCTTTTTTTCCGCGCGTCTGGTGCTGCGCCATTGTTATGGCCAGGACACGCTGACCGAGCAATTGCGCGACCGGTATCGCGAACACACCGTCGATTTCATCATGGCCGGGATTCTTGCCCACCCCTGATCAAGGCTTCACCGCTCAAGACGGGTCAAAATCGTGCTGCTGACGCAAGGTAATGATAGCGCCTGGCGCCATTCCCGTTGCTTTGTTTCGCTTGCAACCTTCAGAGCAAACGATATTGCCGTGGGCGATGCCCGGTTCAAAAAGTCGCCTTGCTCATTTTCTGCCGTATCGCATGGCAGTGACATCCAACGCGGTGTCCAGTCACATTGCCGAGGATTATGGTGAACGCTTTGGCCTGAAGATCCCCGAATGGCGGATCATGGCGATATTGGGCGATACCGGTGCCCAGACCCAGCGCGATCTGGTCCGAGCCACGCTGATGGATAAAGTTGCGGTCAACCGCGCCTGCAAAGCGCTGGATGATCGGGGGTATCTGCGGCGCAGCCCCAATGCGGCCGATGGGCGTTCGCACCACCTGGAACTGACCGAAGAGGGCAATGCGATCTATGAACAGATCTGGCCCCAAGCCTATGGCGCCTACGAACAGATATTTGCCGTGCTCACCCCGCGCGATACCGAGCGCCTGACCGAATTGCTGCAAAAACTGATGCAATCGGTACGCAGCATCGAGGCAGACGCGGATGCCAGGGCGAGGCGTAAAAGGTAAGGTAGCAAGCGGGTACCGAACCGCTCCACTACTTCACCCCATTTTGCGATGCAGGAAATTGTCGCTGATCGAACAAGCGGCCGGCCCCAAAATCACCACGAACAGCGTCGGCAGGATGAACAGGATCAGCGGCACGGTCATGATCGCGGGTAGGCGCGCGGCCTTTTCTTCGGCGCGCATCATACGCTCGTTGCGGAATTCGGCCGACAGCACGCGCAGCGCAGACGCCAGCGGCGTGCCGTAGCGTTCGGTCTGGATCATCGTCGTGGTGACCCCCTTCATCGCCTCCAGATTGACGCGATAGGCCAGGTTTTCAAATGCGTTGCGGCGCTCGGTCAGGAATGACAGTTCGATTGCGGTCAGCGAAAATTCGTCGCCCAGTTCGGGATAGGCGCGGCCCAGTTCGCGTGCCACACGCCCAAATGCGGCATCCACCGTCAGGCCGGCCTCGGCGCAGATGACCAACAGGTCGAGCGCGTCCGGCAGGCCTTTGCGGACTTCCTTGGTGCGCTTGCCGACCAGGTTCGATACGTAAATGTCGGGCAGTTTATATGCAAACACGAGCATCGCGGCAAATGCGCCAAACTTTTTGTAATCGGCCCACAGCGGAAAATAATTCACGCCATAGATCATGATGGCGGCAAACCCGCCGATCACGATCGGGCAGATCATCCGGGCCAGAATGATGGCAACCCCCCATTCTTTTTTGCGGATGCCGGCTTGCGCCAGTTTTTGCTGCGCGGCTTTCAGCTGGCTGTCCTGCAGCACGCTCAGGCGCTGAAGGAAGCTACGAATGCGGTCGGTGGTATCATTGCGCCGCACGATGCTGGCGCGTTTGCGGCTGGCGGCGACAACGATGCCAGCTTTCAATTCTTCGCGCCGCTCGTTCAGCGCCTTGACCCGCTTGGCCATCGGATCGCGGATCGTGACCGCGGTGTAGATCGCGAACACCACCATCACTGCGGCCAGACCGGCCAGCATTGAGCCGGCCATGATGACGTCGACACCCATCAGAGTGGGGTGATGCGGACCGGGAACGGCGGTGAATGCGCTCATGACTGCGGCCTCAAATTTCGAAGTTGATCATTTTTTTCATGATGAACGCACCGAGTGAAAGCCAGATAAAGGCTCCTATCCCGGCAATAATCAGGCGTTCGTCAGTGAAAAAATGCCCCATATAGATCGGGTTGATCGAATAGAGCAAAAAGAAGACGATGAACGGCAACGACCCGATAATATAAGCCGAGGCCTTGGATTCAGAACTCATCGCGTTGATTTTCAGCTTCATCTGCGCGCGTTTGCGCAGGACATCGGCCAAGTTGGCCAGCGTTTCGGCAAGGTTGCCGCCGGTTTCGCGCTGGATCGCCAGGGTGATGCAGAAAAAGCTAAATTCGGCCATGTTGAGCCGGTTGGCGGTTTCCTGCAGCGAATCATCCATCGTCCGGCCCATGCGGATGCGATCGTTGATCAGCTTGAATTCTTCGCCGACCGGGCCGGGCAATTCGCTGGACACCACATTCATCGTTTCGCTGATCGGCAGACCCGAACGCAACCCGCGGGTCAGCAGTTCGAGCGCGTCGGGAAAGCGCGTGATGAATTTATTGAGCCGGCGCTTGATGTGAAAGTTGACTGCCATGTGCGGAAAGCCCGCGCCGATCACGACACCGATGCCCAGCGCCAGGCCCAGCGATCCGCTTTTCAGCAGGATCAGCAAAAACAGCACCCCGGTCAGACCCAGCGTGGAATACATGTATTGCGAAACGGTCCAGCCTTTGCCGGTGCGCAATAGCCGCAGCCGCAGCGCTTCACCGCGCGATTGCGACCCGGCGACACGGTAACCGGATGGCGCACGCTGCGCGACAGCCTTTCGGAACTGCGCCTCGACTTTGTCGACAGCGCTGTCCGAATGGCGCAGCCGCACCGCCTGCAGCCGGCGCGCGACCTGTCGGTTTGGATTGGGCCCGCTTAACGCGATCGCAATCACGCCCAGCAGGAATACCGCGCCAAAGACCAATATCATGATAGGCAAGGACTGCATCGCGTGACCTGCGGTTGGTGGCAAATGGTGTAGTTGAATTCAGGCGAACGTGGTTCGGATCACCGGCGGCATCATGCGCCGGCGCCCGCTTTGGATTTGGTGAGCAGCTTTTTGATCGCAAAGCGTTGCATCATCGATCCGGAACCCTTTGGCGCATTGGCATTGGCCTGGGCTGGCTTGGCGCCGCCTTTGCCACCCAACTTGCCACCTTTGACGACAGGCGCCGCTTCGTCTTCGCCTTCGCTGGCGATGATCGCGTCGACGATCGTGCGGATAGCCGCCGTCGTCTTGGCCGCGCGGTTGGCACCGACGAAGGTCTGACCCAGTTTGGCCGCATTTGCCGCCGCCTTCAGATCGTGGGGGATCGTAAAGCTGAGTTTGCGCTCAATCGACGTTTCAAAATCGCTGCGGCTGATTTCGCCGGCTCCCGACGCCACTTTGTTGGCGACGATCATCACTTTGGCATGCGATGCGTTCGATTTCAGCCACGACAGGATGCGGATACCATCGCGCGCACCGGACAATGTCAGCTCTGTGACCACTACCACGACCTGCATATTGGCCAGCAATTGCGGGAAGTTGATCAACATGTTGCGCGGCAGATCGACCACGGTCGCTTCGAACGCATGGCGGAATTCTTCGATCAATTGCACAAAGGCAGTGCCGTCGGTCAGCAGGGGAGAACTGATCGGGGCTTCGGCCGACAGGATCGCCAGGTTGTCGTTGGCGCGGATCATGGCGCGTTCGATAAACAGCCCGTCGATACGGCTGGGATTGTCGATTGCGTCGGTCAACCCGCGGCCCGGTTCCAGGTCGAGCGTCAGCGCGCCGGTGCCGAAATGGACATCGAGGTCGAGCAGCGCGGTCGGCATTTTATGATCTGCGCTCAACATCCAGGCAAGCGAAGTCGCGATCGTCGATGCGCCGACCCCGCCACGCGTACCCACCACAGCGGTCGCGATATGCGATTTGGTCGCGGTGCCATCGCCGCCGCGCGGTGCGGCAAAAATGGCCTGCGCTTGCACCAGCGTGTCACGCAATTGCGCGGGCACCAGTGGTTTCAGCAGGTAATCCTGGATACCCGATGCGACCAGGTCGCGATATAGCCGCACGTCGTTGACCTGGCCGATGGCGATGACCACCGTGCCCGGCTCGCACACTTCGGCCAGCGCGTTGATGTCGTTTAGCGGGTCACCGCTTTCCGAAAGATCGACCATCAGGATCGAAGGGCTGGCAGCGACTGCCAGCGACTGGACCGCGTTGCGCAATCCGCCTTTCATGACTTTTTCAGGCGGCCAGCCCATATCGATGACGACCGAACGCAACGTATCCAATGAGACATCATCGCACACAAAGGCGGAAAAGATGTCGCGGTTGCCGGTCTTCCAAGGCGCGTTCATCGCGTGACTTCCTTATGTGCGGATGGGCTCGTCGGCCCGAATTGGGCGATTAATTGCCCTGAGTTGACGTTTGTTTCAGCTGCGCGGTGCCGGTCGTCGCTTTCAGGCGATAGGCCTCGATCGCTTTGCTATTGGTCTGCACCACCATGTCGCTGCTCCCGGACTGGCCGTGGATCAGGTCTTCCTTGTTGGCGACCATCGCCGCCAGGTTGGTGCTGGTCGCACAGCCAAAATTGCGCGATGTCGCATTGGCGTAATTTGCGTCGGACTTGGCTGTCCAGTCGGGACAACCCGGGACGCTGGCAAACGCGCGCGAAACCACGACGCGGGCCGATCCGACGGCGATCGTGCCTTCGGTCACCGGTGCGATACGATCGAGGATCAGGCCAAACCGACCAGCCACCGCCTCGACAGCAACGTGCGTCGCGCCAGCGTCAGCGGGATCGTCGAGCGCGATATGATCGCCGTATTTTAGCCCAAGCCCGGCAAACCAGTCATTCAGCCGGTGCTGTTGGAGCGGATCAAGCCCGCCTTCCGGCAAAGGTGTCAGGTCGAACGTATAATTGGTGTGTGCGACAATCGGCTGATGCACATTGTCGAGCGACCGGTTGGTCGGCATGCCGCCGCAACCGGCGAGTATGAGGCCCAGGCCGAGCGCAAGCGCGCCCAGGCCATGGCGGCCAAAGGGGCGCAGGGTGGAATTGGCCGCGCGGGCCGGAACGGAATGAAGCGTGGGCGTCATGACGGGTTCGCCTTTCACTGAATGCTGAAGCCGGGCTGCGCGTCTGCGCTCGCCTGTTGCTTGCCTTTGGCACGGACTTTGTCGCTCGTGTCGGGGTTAGAGTTGTCGGGCGCGGCGACGCCGATTTTCGGCCCAGTTGCAGGTCGACCAGATCCAGGTGCGGTTTGGCCGGGCGCAGTTTGCGTTGCCGGCAGTTCGGTCGGCTTTGGCCGGGTGTCGCCCTTGTTGCCGTTGGTTTCCTGATTGGCGAGGATCTGGCGCACCGCGTCCGCGGCTTTGAAACCATCGGTCGGCAAGGCGATCTGGTTGGCATCGACTGGGTTGACCAGATATGGCGTGATCACGATCACCAGTTCGGTTTCACCCTTTTGATACGCGGTCGACCGGAACAGCGATCCGAGCACCGGAATGTCACCGGCACCGGGCATCTTGGAAATCGTGTTCTGGCTGTTGTTCTTCAGCAGTCCGGCGATCATGAAGCTTTGTCCAGAGCCGAGCTCGACGGTCGTTTCGGCGCGCCGCACGATCAGGCCGGGAACCGAAAACCCGTTGAGCGTGACCGCGCCTTCGCTGGTCAGTTCCGACACTTCCGGGCGCACGCGCAGGGAAATGCGCCCGTTGGCCAGCACCGTTGGGGTATAGGACAGACTGACGCCATATTTCTTGAATTCCACCGACGTCTGGCCAAGACCGGTGCTCATCGGAATGGGATATTCGCCGCCTGCCAGGAATTCGGCGGTTTCGCCCGACAGCGCGGTCAGGTTTGGCTCGGCCAGAGTCGTGACCAGGCCGATCTGTTCACCCAGATTGAGCGCGGCCAGCAAGTTGAGCCCGAGCAATTTGCCCGTAAGGCCGATCGTGCTGCCGATCGTGGCTGCTGTGATCCCGACACCATTGGTCGCGGTCAAACCATGCGGATTGGACGCGGTTATGTTTGCTGGAACAGGCACATACCCGCTCACTTGCGTGCCCACGCCCAGTGGCAAGTTGCTGGAGCCGGGAGAGTAAAAGCCTGAGCCCTGGCCAATGCCGTATTGAAACCCACCAGACGAGGTTGAATAGCTGGCTAGATTGGTGCTGATATTGCGGGTCAGCGAGCGGCTGACTTCGGCAATCTTGACGTCCAGGTTGACTTGCAATGGGGTCGCCATTTTCAACCGGCTGATCACATTGGTCTTTTCACCGACAAACGCTTTGACTAGGCGTTCGGCCTCGGCAGCGTCTTCGGGTGCAGCCACGATGCCGGTCAACAACACTGTGTTGTTCATCGTCGCGGTGGCGATCCGCGCTTCAGGCATTGCCATGTGCAGCATCTGATCAATGCTGTCGAGATTGGTGCCGACACGGATGTTGGACGACCACACGATTTCGCCGCGCGCATTGCTGGCATAGACGGTGGTTTCTCCGCCGGCTTTACCGAACACATACAACTGGTTGCCGGACTTGATCTGGACATCGGCGATCGTGTCATTGGCGACAAATACGTCCGACATCGTTGCCGGTAGAGTCACCAGTTCACCGCGGCCGATGCCGAGCGCCAATGATCGGGCTGGCGCACTGACGCCTGGCGTTCCGAGCATCGCAGGCGGCATGGCATTGGCGTGACGCCGGGGCATGACATGCATCTGCCTGCCGTGTGGCTGAACCTTTGCCGCAAGCGGAGCGACCAGGGCCGGCAGGGCAGCAATGGCAGCCATGCTGAGCGCCGAAGTTACCAAACGCAGTTTCATCGTCTTGCCTTTCGCGCCGGGAATGGCGCTGACTTCTGGACCACACGCCTGTGCAGGCACCTGGCTTGCCAACATCTGGTCGGCCAAAACTTGGCGTGAATGCGTGTTGCGGCGCATGGTCAAAACACTCCCATCGGGCCGACCGGGACGATCCGCGGGATCGGCGCGACCGGCACTTCAATCGTATCTTTGCCGCGGGTCACACGCACAGTGGGGCCACGGTGGATCACAGGGCCGGCCGCGACACCGGGCGTGGCCGGTGCCATCGTGACACGGGTCGCTTCGTTGACGCCGTTGATCGCGTTGGCGCTAGGCATCGTCTTGCGTTGAAAGCGAGAGACATCGCCGCCGGTGACATAGCTGGTGCTTTTATCGATCGGCTTGGCAATGGCTGCCTTTAACAGGCGATCTTCTTCCTGCTTGCTGGCGCCGTGCGGCACTTTGACCTGGCCCGATGCCACCACTTGTTCCAGTTCGGCCGAATTGTCGGCGATCGAGCGCAGCGACAGGCTGATCGTGCCGATTGATTCGGCGACCGACAGCTCTTCGGCGATCTTTGGCGTGGTTTCGACAGTCACCAGGCTAAACCCTTTGACGCGGGTCTTGCCCTCGACGGTTTCCTGATCGGTGGATTGGTCGGTGGCGAGCACGCGCAAGTTCTTGAGGATGGTTTCGGTGGCGCGCAGCGCTTGTGATTCGCCCTCGCCTTTGACCGTCTGGGTCAGCAGCAGATCGACATGGTCGCCTGGAAAGACAAACCCGGCAACACCGGTGCGGCTGCTGACCGGAATGGTTACGGCGCGCATGCCGGCCCCGAGCGCGGCTGCCAGGAAACCACGGTCTCCAGGCGCCACCAGCGAACCAGTTGTAACCGGTTGCCCGGCGGTGATCGGGTTCTTGACCACCGTACCAAGCAGTTTGACCATATCGGTCTTGTCCTGCATGAAATAGGCGTCCTGGACCAGATCCCTGGGCCATGGCTGGAATGATACCGAATCGGCGGTAATGATCGTGCCAACTGGTAGCGCCCGCTGGGCGACCAGGACTTTGGGCCCGTCCAGGATTCTGGCCGCAGCAGCGGCTTGCGGCGCGGATGCACCGATCATCAAAGACCGGGCAAGCAAGCTCGTGACAATTGCCACGAACAAGGCTCCAACCAGCAATAGCAGTTTCTTCCTGTCCATGACTTGCGTGTCCCGCCCTTAATTTCCGAACGAACCCAATATGGGCCAAATTGGTTAACAATGGCCTATGTGAGTTTTCTTGGTTTCAATGGCCTGCCGGTTGATGCTGTTGCGACAGCGGGCCGGTGCCCTGTGAAGTTGAGTTAGGTGAAAATGTGTTTTGCGAAGCTGAATTCTGATAATGATACGTAATGTGGGGTTGCCCGTGATTGGGCCCGTCCCATGCCGTGCCATCATGCCAGTGGGCGGCATCGGCGCTGGCTAGGGTCCACAGACCCGCCACCGCAATCGCCACGCCATAAGGAATTTTCAAACGACCGGTCCGGCGGCGCGAAATGTGCCACATGCCAAGAACCACGGTCAGCACGCCGCCAGCGATCGCCATTACCAGCAACAGCCGGATGAACAGTATTGCGGGCAGCCAAAGCGCCAGCGCGGTCAACAGCTTGACATCGCCGCCGCCCATCGCACGGATCGCAAACAGGCCCGCCAGCACCGCGAAGGTTGCCAGCGCCAGACCCAGTTGCAACGCCACGCCGGGCCACATCGACAGCCCGGTTGCCCACCAGAATAACGGTGCACCCAACGCAATGCTCGCATTGAGCCAGTTGTCGATCTGGCGACGGCGGATGTCGGTGAATGCGGCA
>JAYTHT010000438.1:0-3763 GCA_043732365.1 Novosphingobium sp.
TCTATTTTGCTGCAGGCACAGTCACTGTCGGTGTTCCCGTGTCGCTGGTCGTTGCTGCGCTGATTAGCCGGAGCCGGTACGAAGCGTTCTGGCGCACCATTTATTGGTTGCCGATGGCCACCAATATCGTCGCAATTGCCTATATCTGGCGATACATCCTCAATGATACGTCGGGTCTGCTCAACAGGACGCTTGATATCTTTGGGCTCCCGGGCCCGAACTGGCTGAGCAGCCCAGTGATGGCCATGGTCTCGGTGATTCTGGTGGCGTCGTGGATGTCGATCGGCCAGAATGTGCTGGTATTCCTGACCGGCCTCAACCAAATCGACGAAGTCTATTATGAAGCGGCGAGGCTCGATGGCGCCAATCCGATACAGCTGTTCTGGCATGTCACTATACCATTGCTGCGGCCGACGATCCTGTTTGTGCTGATAACCAGCCTGATCAGCGCGCTCAGTTCTTTCGTGCTGATCATGATCCTCACCGAAGGCGGTCCTGCCCGCTCGACTACCGTCACCGGGCTCTACCTTTACGACATGGCCTTTACCGACTTGCGATTGGGGCGCGCGTCCGCTGCTGCCTACATCCTGTTCGCGATCATTTTCGCCGTCAGCGTGGTTCAATTGCGCCTGCTGCGGCGCGGCGGAGTGGAGGCGCACTGAATGACGCGAACACGAACCACGCGTGAGACACGTCCCATCGTGATCAGGGCACGCACCGGCACGCTCATCTTCGCCCTATGCAAAAATGCAGCGCTGTGCCTGGGCGCTGGGGTCATGGTGTTTCCGTTCTTCGATATGTTCCTGGGTGCATTGCGCACACCTGCGGAACGGCTTGCGCTGCCGATGGTCTATTGGCCGCACGATCCGCAATGGCAAAATTTCGTGCGCGTGTTCACCGAACTTCCAATGATAGCTTGGCTGGCGAACAGCGTCATCGTGACCTTGTCGATCACGACCCTGCAGATGATAACGAGCGCTATGGCCGGCTATGCGCTGGCCAAATATCGCTTTTTCGGATCGCGAACACTGCTGAAGGCGGTGCTGGGGGCGCAGATGTTTCCGTTCTTCCTGTTGATTATCCCAATTTTCTTTCTGTTGCGATTTGTGCCGCTGGCCGGCGGAAACGATATGTTCGGCCAAGGAGGATTTGGCCTGCTAAATTCGTATGGCGCGATGATCCTGCCATTCGCGGTGACCTGGTACGGTATCTTTTTGATGCGGCAATCGTTCCTGAGCGTGCCGGACGAAATCATCGACGCGGCGCGGATGGACGGGGCCGGGGAATTCCGGATATTTGCCACAATTGCACTTCCCCTGGTTCGTCCCGGGCTGGCAACGCTCGGCATTTTCGTGTTCATCTATCACTGGAACGAGGTGATCTGGACGATGACGGTGACGCGCAGCGCGCCCAATCTGCAGACAATTCCAGTCGGCATCTATCTGCTGCGCGGAGCCTTTATCGACCAATCGACGCTGTCGCTGCAACAGGCAGCGGTGTGCGTCTCGATCGTGCCGGTCATGGTCATGTTCCTGCTTCTCCAGCGATCCTATATCCGCGGCCTGACAGCAGGTAGCGTAAAAGGCTGAGCACCTGCGAAACTCCGACTGGGTCGGAGTAAATGCGCAAAATTGAGCAGGATTGTGATCGACATTGCGCGAACAACCAACTCGTTTTACAGTGACCCCGATGCAGATGACCCTCACCCCGGCGACACCAACTCCGCTCCAGACAATTTTCGATAGCAACCGTGCAGGCGATCTGCGAGGCGTGTATTCGGTGTGTTGTGCCCATCCGCAGGTTATCCGCGCCGCGCTTGAGCTGGCGCGCGACCGGGCGCAGATGGCGGTGATCGAATCGACCTGTAACCAGGTCAACCAGAACGGCGGTTATACCGGCATGAGCCCCGCGCAATTTGCCGACGAGGTGCGCGCGGTCGCGCGTGAGGTCGGACTTCCCGAAGACCGGCTCGTGCTCGGTGGCGATCACCTTGGCCCGCAGCCGTGGCGTGCGCTTCCGGCGCGGGAAGCGATGGCCAGGGCGATCACAATGATCGAGGCTTACGCACGGGCGGGGTACGGCAAGCTGCATCTGGATTGTTCGATGGCTTGCGCTGGCGATCCCGAGCCGCTCAGCGATGCGGTGATCGCCGCCCGCGCGGCACAGATGGCACAAGCGGCCGAAGGCGCGCTTGGCGAAGGCGATGCACGCCCGGTCTATATCATCGGAACCGAAGTCCCGGCACCCGGCGGCATGGGTGAAGGACACGCGATCAAGCCGACCGATTCAGCCAGCGTCCTCGAAACCTGGCGTGCGCATCGGCAGGCGTTTGCGCAGGCGGGCCTTACTGACGCCTTTGCCCGCGTGGTTGCGATTGTCGTCCAGCCTGGTCTCGACTTCGGCAACGAGGACGTCGTGCGGTTCGTGTCCGGTGACGCGGCGAAACTCGCAGGCGCCGTGCTCGCGCTCGATGGTGCGGTCTACGAAGCGCATTCGACCGACTATCAGGATGCCGACAGTTTCGTTGCGCTCGTAGGCGCGCATTTCGCAATCCTGAAAGTCGGTCCAGCCGCGACATTTGCCCTGCGTGAGGCGATTTACGCGCTTGAACGCATCGCCTGCGAACTGCCCGGCTGGCAGACGCGCTTCAGTGTGCGCACCGCTCTTGAAACCGCTATGCTGGCCAATCCGGCCCACTGGAAAAGCCATTATACCGGCGATGCCGCCCAGCAGGCGTATCTGCGGCATTTCAGCTATTCGGACCGGGTACGGTATTACTGGACCGCGCCCGCGGTTGAGGTGGCCGTTGCAGACCTCTTTGGGTTTCTTGATTCACAGTCATTGCCGCTGCCGCTCATCAGCCAGTACCTGCCCCAGCATGTTCGCGCGGTGGCAGACGGTGGTATGGCCACGACAGCTGCGGCGGTGTGCCGGGCGCATGTCCAGCTTGCATTGGCACCATATGCCGATGCCTGCGGTTCGCACGCTGGCCTTGCAGCGAAGTCCTGAGCGATGGCATCGGTCAATCTTCGCAATTTGTGCAAAGCTTTCGACAGTACCGTGATCATCCGGGACGTGACTCTGGAGATCGCTCAAGGTGAATTCGTCGCGCTGGTGGGACCCTCTGGCAGCGGCAAATCGACGCTTTTGCGGATGATTGCCGGGCTGGAGACGATTACCTCGGGCACGATCGAAATCGACGGGCAGGTCGTCAACGACGTCCCTTCGAAGCATCGCGACATCGCGATGGTGTTCCAAAGTTACGCGCTTTACCCGCACATGACGGTGCGGCAGAACCTTGGTTTTGCGCTGAAGCTGCGCGGCTGGAAACCGGCCGAGATCGCACAACAGGTGACCGAGGCGGCAACCTCGTTGAACCTGACTGCGTTGCTCGATCGGTATCCCCGGCAGTTGTCGGGCGGGCAGCGCCAGCGTGTTGCTACCGGACGTGCGATCGTACGCGATCCGGCAGTTTTCCTGTTCGACGAGCCGCTTTCGAACCTAGATGCCGCGCTGCGCGTGCAAGTGCGCACGGAACTGCGACAGTTGCACCGGCGCCTGGGCGTCACCACGATTTATGTCACGCACGACCAGGTCGAGGCGATGACGATGGCCGACCAGATCGTCGTGCTGCGCGACGGATCGATCGAACAAGTCGGAGCGCCGATCGAATTGTACGATTATCCTGCAAACACGTTTGTGGCGACATTCATCGGTTCACCCGCGATGAATCTTGTCACCGGCCACTATCGCGACGGGGCTA
>JAYTHT010000439.1:0-3762 GCA_043732365.1 Novosphingobium sp.
GCGCGAGTGATCGGCTGGTTGGGCAAAAATGCGTCAAATCCGCACCGGTGGTAATGGCTGATCTGGTCGATCAGGACATCGCCAACCGCGCGCAATTCCCCGGTATAACCACGTTCGCGCAAGAAACGCGCCGAGGTATAGCCACGACCGTCGGTATAAGCGGGAAATGCGACTTCGACCAGTTCGAGCCGATCGAGCAACGGCAGCAACGCGCGCACGTCATCGCCCGGTGCGATGCGTACGGCGGTGGCGTTGGTATCGGCGCCCCGATCGGCAAACGGCAGCTCGGCAAAGGGCACCACCGGGGCGGTGCTGGCCGCGTCATCGCGCAGCCGGATCAGGGTATCAGCCATAGATTGCTTCCTTGAACGGGGCGGTGCCGATGCGGCGATAGGTATCGATAAAGCGTTCGTCGGTCAGGCGCTGGGCCAGGTACAGGTCGGTCGCCTTTTCGATCGCGTCGACAATGCCGTCTTCGCTGAACCCGGGGCCGATAATGCTGGCAAGCGAGGTATCCGCGCCTTCGGACCCGCCAAACAGCAACTGATAGTTTTCCAGGCCTTTGCGATCGACTCCAAGAATGCCGATGTGCCCGGCGTGGTGGTGGCCGCAGGCGTTGATACAGCCCGATATTTTCAGCTTCAGCTCGCCCAGTTCGCGCTGGCGCCCGATGTCGGCAAAGCGTTGCGCGATTTTCTGCGCGACCGGGATCGAGCGGGCATTGGCCAGGCTGCAGTAATCGAGCCCGGGGCAGGCGATGATATCGCTGATCAGGTCAAGATTGGCAGTCGCCAGATCCGCCGCATCCAGCTGTTGCCAGATCGCGTAAAGGTCGGTCTTTTTGACATGGGGCAGGACAATGTTCTGCGCATGGCTGACTCGCAATTCGTCAAAGCTGTGGTCGCGCGCGAGATCGGCCATCAGGCGGATCTGATCGGCCGTGGCATCGCCGGGGATGCCGCCGACCGGTTTCAGGCTGATCGTGACGATCGCATAACCCGGCGCCTTGTGCGCATGGACATTCTGATCGACCCACAGCGCGAAATCGGGATCTGACAGATCGATCGAATCAGCGGCGGCGGGGTCAAACCCGGGGTCGACGAACTGCGCCTTGATCCGTTCCAGTTCCGCCGGCGGCGGTTCCAGATTGAGCGTCAGGATATGCGCGAATTCTTCTTCGACTTGCTGGCGATAGGCGTCGGCGCCGATTTCATGGACCAGGATCTTGATCCGCGCCTTGTATTTGTTGTCGCGGCGGCCATGCGCGTTGTATACGCGCAGGCACGCCTCCAGATAGCTGATCATCTGCAACGGTGGCAGGAAATCGCGGATTACCGGGGCAATCATCGGGGTGCGGCCCATGCCGCCGCCGACATGGAAGCGCAGGCCGGTTTCGCCCGCGTCGTTCTTGACCACTTGGATGCCGATATCGTGCAGCTTCATCGCGGCGCGGTCGATTTCGCTGCCGATGATCGCGACTTTGAACTTGCGCGGCAAATAGTCGAATTCGGGATGGAACGTCGACCATTGGCGCAGCAATTCGGCGTAAGGGCGCGGGTCGGCGATTTCATCGGCGGCGGCCCCGGCGAAATGGTCGGCGGTGGTGTTGCGGATGCAATTGCCGCTGGTCTGGATCGCATGCATGCCGACTGTGGCCAGATCGGCCAGGATCGCGGGCGACTCTTCCAGCTTGATCCAGTTGTACTGGATGTTCTGGCGCGTGGTGAAATGGCCATAACCACGGTCGTATTTGTCCGCGATGTCGCCCAGCATGCGCATCTGGCGCGAATCGAGCGTGCCATACGGCACCGCGACGCGCAGCATATAGGCGTGCAATTGGAGATAGAGCCCGTTTTTCAGCCGCAAGGGCTTGAACTGGTCTTCGGTCAGCGTGCCGCCGATCCGGCGCGCGACCTGGTCCGAATATTCGGCGACGCGGGCATCGACCATCGCCTGATCATAGGTGTCATACTGATACATCGCAGATTACCTTTCAGGCGATCCAGCCGGCCGCAGCCGGGTCGTTGGGGCGAAGCGACAGATCGAGCCGAACGGTGGGGCCCAATGCGCGAATGCGTTCCTTGATATGGACGGGCCGCAGCGCATTGCCGTCGCGGGCAGCGTCGATTACATAAGCGCCGACCACGCGCTGTGCACGCTCTTCGGACACTGCAAGCGCGGCGCCTTCATCGCCGGAAACGGCAACTGCATCATCGACATGGCGTGACCAGCCGCTGCCGGTCCACCATGTTACATCGCCGGACAACAAATCGTTGCCTGTCAAAATCTTGATCCGTTCGCCGCTCAACGCACATTCTCCACAAGTCTGGCCGCAAGTGTGGTGAGGTTTGCCGCGCCATCGCGCGCGACAACATCGCCAATGATGATCAGCGCCGGGCTCTTCACCCGGTGCGAGGTAACCAGATGGTCCAGCCCGGCCAGCACGCCGCGCAACACGCGCATGTCCGGGCGGGTGGCATTTTCGATCACCGCGACGGGCATCGTCGGCGACAATCCGTCCGCGATCAGTTTTTCGGTGATCGCGCTCGCGGTGGCCAGGCCCATGTAAATGACCAGCGTGCGGCCTTTGCCGGCAAGTCCCGCCCAGTCCTGTTCGGCCAGGCCTTTGCATTGGCCCGCGACAAACGACACGGTCGATGCGGCGTCACGGTGGGTCAGCGCAATGCCCGCCGCTGCCGCTGCGCCCATTGCGGCGCTGATCCCGGGCACAACTTGTACGGGCACGCCGGCTGCGGCGCAGGCCTCTGCCTCTTCGCCGCCGCGTCCGAATACGAACGGATCGCCGCCTTTCAGCCGCACCACGTCGTTGCCCGCCAGGGCTTCACGTACCAGCAGCGCGTTGATGTTGTCTTGCGCCATGGTGTGGCGCGACCGGCTTTTGGCGACTGACACAAACCGTGCGGCAGACGGCGCCATCGCCAGAATTGCCGGATCGACCAACCCGTCATGGACGATCAACCGCGCATGCATGATCAACCGCGCCGCGCGCAGCGTCAACAGATCAGGATCGCCCGGGCCCGCGCCGACCAGATAAACGGTGCCGATGGTGTGCAAAGGTTCAGCGCGATATGCCATGCTGCGGCAGATGGGGGTTCGCTGCCTGCCTCGCCAGTCAGAATGCCTATTGGCCTGGCTAGGCCAGCTTTATGCGGGCCAGTTTATGTGGGCCAGTTTATGCGGGTGGTTCAAAGGTATCAGGCGCGGCCGGTGGCTTGGACAGCAGCTGCATCAATTGGCGCAACGCCTCTGAATCGCGCAAATGCAGGTCGTGTTGGGCAAACGGGATTTCGACGTTGTGTTCACGGAACAAGTGCCAGGCGTTTTTCAGCACCGCCGAACGGATTGCGGCGATCCCGTTTTCGGGATCGATGATCCAGCAACTGATCGACATTTCGATCGCGCTGGGGCCCAGCGTCACCACGACCACGCTGGGTGGCGGATCGGCCAGCACGCGCTCGATCGTGCTCGCGGCCTGGAGCAACAACGCCTCGACCTGGTCGATGTCGCTGTCATAGGCCACGCTGATCGGGATCGAGACGGACACGCGGCGCGACGAATAGGACCAGTTTTCAACCTGACTGGTCATCAGGATTTCGTTGGGAATCAGGTATTCGCGATTATCGAGTGTGGTGACGGATATCGCGCGGACACCGATTTTGTTGACCACGCCCATCGTATTCGTGCTGCCGCTGCTGATTGCGATGACATCGCCCGGCTTTATCGATCGATCGAGCAGCAGGA
>JAYTHT010000440.1:0-3757 GCA_043732365.1 Novosphingobium sp.
AGCAGGGGCACCGGCTACAACAGGAAATCTGACCGATCGCCCGATTAAATTCAATTGTCGCATAGCACGGTCGACCGCAAACCGGCTCACTGACAGGTAAGGGGTTCATGGATGCGCATCGGGTTTATCGGGCTGGGCAATGTCGGCGGAAAACTGGCGGGTAGCCTGTTGCGTAACGGCCACGATGTCGTCGTGCGCGATCTCAACCCCGCACTGGTCGCCGAATTTGTCGCACGCGGGGCCACAGCTGCGGACAGCCCGGCCGCATTGGCCCAAACCGTCGATATCGTGATCACCTGCCTGCCCTCGCCCGCCGCGAGCGCAGCGGTCGCAGAGGGGCCTGACGGGTTTCTGTCCGTGCTGCGCCCCGGCCAGGTGTGGATGGAAATGAGCACGACCGACTATGCCGAAGTGCTGCGGCTGGGCGCGCTGGTCACAGCGTACGGCGCGCTGTTTATGGAATGCCCGGTCTCGGGCGGCTGCCACCGCGCCGAAACCGGCAATATCTCGATCTTTGCAGGCGGCCCGCGCGAAGGGTTTGAGCGCGTGTTGCCGGTGCTGACCACACTGGGCCGCCGCGTTTTGCACACCGGGCCGCTGGGCACGGCATCACGCCTGAAAGTGATGACCAATTATTTGTGCACTGTGCATCTGGTCGCGCTGGCCGAAGCGCTGACCACGTGTCAGGCGATCGGGCTCGACATGAACACCACGTATGAGGCGATCCGCATTTCGTCGGGCAACAGCTTTGTCCACGAAACCGAAAGCCAGGTGATTCTGAACGGCAGCCGCGACATCAATTTCACGATGGACCTGGTTGCCAAGGACATCGGCCTGTTCGATGATCTGGCCCATGATGCGGGCGTGCCGCTCGAACTGTCGCCGCTGATCGTGCGCCTGTTTGACGAGGCGCGCACGACCTATGGTGACCGCGAATTTTCGCCCAATATCATCCGCCGCTATGAAGACCCACTCGGCATCAAAGTCTCGGGCACCGGATTCCCGGCGGACATGGTCGATGATGAACCCGAAGAACCCGGCTATGAAGTTGTGCCTCGGCGCTGATCTGCGATTTAGGCGACACCGGCTGCCCGAAACGGGGTTTCAGATAAGTCACTCAAACATGCGCACTCAGCCAGTCGATAAATAGCCTCACCGGCAATTTGTCGGCAGCGTCCTTGCGGCAGATCAGGCCCCACGCGCCCGGGCACGCCACGGTATGGTCAACCGGTCGCACCAGACGGCCCGATGCCAGATCCGATTGCGCAAACGGCCCGTTGACCAGCGCGACACCGCGTCCCGCCAGCGCCATTTCAAGCGCGACCGCCAAAGTATCGACCATCAAATAGGGCACCCCCGGCGCAAATTCGACGCCTGCGTCGGCAAACCAGCGTGCCCAATTGTGCTCTTCGGTGTAATTGGCCACGAGCGGCTGGTGCGCGAGCGCGGCGGCATCGAGTGACCCGCCCGCGCGTTTCAGGAACGCCGGACTGCACACCGGGTCGAGCGTGTAATCAAACAGCGGCACCCAGTGATACCGGTCGGGATCGGGCGCTTGCGCACAATAAATCAGTCCCAGATCGGCATGCGCTTCGTCAAATGTCCAATCGACCGCACATGTTGTCAGCGACAGCGCGACGCCGGGATGGTCCTGCAAAAACAGCGGCACGCGCGGCGCCAGCCAGCGGATCGACGCGGTGACATACGTCTGCACGCGCAAGGGCGTATCCTGTGCATGGCGGCGCACCGCATCGACGCCCTCCAGCAAGGACTCGAACGCCGCGCGCACGTAAGGGTACAACAGCCGCCCTTCCTCGGTGGACACGACATGGCGCCCATCGTGCGCAAACAGTCGCACGCCCAGCGCATCCTCGATCACCTGGATCTGATGGTTGATCGCCGGCGGGGTCAGGCACAATTCGTCCGCCGCCTCTCGCATAGACTGGTGCCGCGTGGCCGCTTCAAAGCCGCGCAGCGCCTTGAGCGGTGGCAAATCGCGCAAATTGAACCGCGAATTCATCAAACCCCCATCTAAACGAAGACGATCAAAGAGGGTGGGCTATCGTAAATTGCGGTCTTCGACCAGCATTGCTGCGCCTTTTTCGGCAACCATGACGGTGGGCGCATTAGTATTGCCGCTCGTCACGGACGGAAAGATCGACGCATCGATCACGCGCAATCCGGCAAGCCCGTGGACTCGCAACCGCGCATCGACAACCGATGTGCGCGGGTCCGGGCCCATCCGGCAAGTCGATGTCGGGTGATAGACGGTATCGGCGCGCGCGCGAAAATCATCAAACAGCGCATCGTCGGCCACGTCGGGCCCGGGCACCAGTTCCTCCACAATCACATCGGACAGCGGGCGGGATCGCGCGATTGTGCGCAGCAATTGCACACCCAGCCGCGCCTGCGCCACGTCGTGATCGGTCGCCAGGTAATTGGGCTCGATCGCGGGCGCCGCAAATGGATCGGCCGAGGTGATCGCCAGATGCCCGCGACTGGTCGGCCGGCACGCATTGAACGACAACAGGAATGCGGCGAACGGATCTGGATTAAGCAAACGCCGCGCGGCAATCGGCGTGCGGGTATAGCTGACCGGGCTGAAATAGAGCTGAAACGTCGGGTGCACGTCGGCGGGGTCGGCACGGACAAACCCGCCCGCCTGGTTGACGCTCATCGACAAAGGCCCACCCCGATCGACCATATAACGCAGCGCGGCCAGAAGTTTGCCGGTAAACGGGTGCAGCACATTGTTGAGCGTCGGCACTGCCGAGCGATAGAAATAGCTGACCGCCAGATGGTCCTGCAGGTTCTGACCGACTGCGGGCAGATCGGACACGACCGGAATGCCATGGCGCATCAACAGCGCCGCATTGCCGACACCGGAATGTTGCAGGATTGTCGGCGAACCGATGGCGCCCGCGCATAACACCACTTCGCGCCGCGCGCGGATCACGCGGTCGCGCCCACCCTGGCGAAACGCGACACCAACCGCGCGCGACCCTTCGAACAGCAACCGCGTCACCCGCGCCTTGCGCACCAAAGTCAGGTTCTGGCGATGGCGCACCGGCCAGTAATAGGCATTGGCGGTCGACGCGCGCCACCCACCGCGGGTGTTGATCTGGTAAATCCCAAACCCTTCGCCATCGGGCCCGTTAAAATCGGGGGTGACGCGATGGCCCATGGCACGCCCGGTTTCGAGGAACGTATGGCACAGCGGATGGACCGAAGCGGATATGTCGGTCACATGTTGCGGCCCGCCGCGCCCGTGCCAGCCATCAGCATCATGATTTCCGGCAAGATCGTGATTTCCGGCCGGATCGGGATCTTTGGCCAGATCGTGATCTTCCGAACGCGTGAACCACGGCAGCACATCATCCCAGCCCCAGCCCGGGTTGCCGGCATCGCGCCACGCGTTGTAATCGTGGGGAAACCCGCGCACATGGACCATCGCATTGATGGAACCCGACCCGCCCACCACTTTGCCGCGCGGCCAATAGCTGGTGCGCCCACCCAGCGCGGCAACGGGCTCGGTTTCAAACATCCAGTTGATGCGCGGATTGAAAAACGTGCGGCCATAGCCAATCGGCAGCTGGATCCACAACGACAGGTCCGACCCGCCCGCTTCCAGCAACGCAACTTTCGTCCAGGGATCCTGGGACAGGCGACTGGCCACGACGCAGCCCGCTGTGCCCGCGCCCACCACAATGTAATCGACCTCTTCGATCATGCCGGTTCCATCATCGGACAGGCTGCT
>JAYTHT010000441.1:0-3748 GCA_043732365.1 Novosphingobium sp.
CGATCGGGTGGCCCAGCAAAAGCGCGAGTTTTTTTTGAATATCAATCACGGCTTCGGCTCGCTCCAGCCGCTTTTCCAGGCGCTTGTAGTCGCGCTGCATGATGGCGCCGATCGCGCCCGGGATGCCGGCAGCCCGATCAATTTCGCCCAGAATGCGCAACTTCTCCTTGGCGGTGAATTTGCGCCGCCGGGGCGGGACAGATAGTTCAGGGGATGCAGCCGCTGGCGCAGGTTACTCGTCATCTGTGATGCGCGGCATGACCATGGTGATATCCAATCCGCGCCCCCAGGGTAAACTTTCGGCGGCTTTTTGTCTCACGGTCGTCGGCACGGAGGGCTTTGCCGCCGGATTTCTGACGCGAACATTGGTCCGAAACGGTTCCACCAGAACCGTACCGTCTCGTGGCAGATATCGATCCCGCGCTCGAAGAGCAGATCCTCGACGTTCCTCAAGGAAAAGGGGAACCGAACATACATCATCACTACGAGGCGGATCACATCCGGTGAGGGATTGAAATACCGAAACGGGTTGGAAGCCTGGCTCTTACAGCCGATCTACCAGCGCCCTGCACCCGTGCCAATTTTGCTCTGAAAACGCCGCTTTTTGCGATTTGCGCGATCGGTGCTGCTGCGTAATGCGCCGGGCGTGAGCTACCGGCTGATCGGTTGATAATTGCGCACCAGATCGACGAAACTGCCGACGGCGATGTGTCTGATCTGTGCCATGCGGCTGGCAAACGGCTTGGCAAAGCCGGCAAATACGGTTGAGCCTTCCATGGCGAACGAGATGAACAACGTCAGAATCTCGCGATCGGCGGGCAGCAGGTCGGGGCGCATGTCGGCGACAATGGCTTCAAGCGGGGCGCGGGCGCGGGCATAAAGTTCGTGCGTGCGCTCGTGAACGAACGGATCGTGGTTCGACAGCGCCCACAGTTCGGGAAAAAAGTGCGTCGTCTTCTTGGTCCCGATATCGTCGAGCACCAGCCGGCAATAGCTGTCCAGCCGTTGTTCGGGGGTCAGGTCGGGGCGGTGGACGATCGAATCGAATTCGCGTTCATAGCTTGAAATCACCGCATCGAGCAGTTCGCGCACAAGATCCTCGCGCGTGCGATAATGGTACGTCAGATTGCCGAACTTGATCCCGCATTTGCTCGCGATCCGGCGCATCGACATGGCATCCCAGCCCTCTTCGATCATGATCGCCAGCGCCGCGCGCAGGATCGCCTCTCGCGTTTCCTGGCCCTTGATGTATCCGGTGGTGCGCTCGGGCACGATCAAGTCAATCATCGGCAGCCTATGCTCATCGGTTTGTAGCTTCATGCGATCCCCTATATTC
Source organism: Novosphingobium sp. (assembly GCA_043732365.1). Taxonomy (GTDB): domain Bacteria; phylum Pseudomonadota; class Alphaproteobacteria; order Sphingomonadales; family Sphingomonadaceae; genus Novosphingobium. Next base: position 1,337 of record JAYTHT010000441.1, read on the forward strand.
GTCAATTTAGGTCAGTGGACAATTTTTGGTCGATTGACAAGTTTGCCCTTAAGGGCGCACTGCTCACGCAAGGCGCCGCCCTTTGGTGAGCGCTGTTTTTTGGGTGGAGACACACGTCATGCGGTGGTTTGTCGGACTGCTATCCCTTATGCTGACGCCAGCAGCACTGCCAGTGCCGGCTATGGCCAGCGATGCCGCATCGTTTCCCCACGCGCTGCCGAACGAACCGATGCCCGCAGTCTTGGCGCTACCCGCGACCTGGCCCAAAAGCTGGGTGCTGATCAACGATTTCAATTTCAATTCCATCGTCGATGGCCGAGTCGTGGTGGTCGATACCGCATCGGACACGCTGCCACTCAAAGGCATCATCCGCAGCGCACAGTTCGGCAATTCGTTGCTGTCGACCCGGCGCGGCGAGATCCTGACCGCAGAAACCTTTTACACGCGCCTGACCCGGGGTGAACGCACCGATGCGATCACGGTATGGAACATGGCCAATCTTCAGCCCAAGGGCGAAGTGGTGCTGCCCGGCGGCAAACGCCAGCAATCGGTGACCTATCCGCAGCTGTTCCAGTTCTCCAACAACGAGAAATGGGCGCTGATCGCCAATTTTACCCCGGCGCAATCGGTCAGCGTAGTCGATATCGATGCGCGCAAAGTGCTCGGCGAAATCGATCTGCCCGGCTGTTCGCAGATCTACCCCACCGGAACGCGCGGATTTTCCAGCTTTTGCGCCGATGGCTCGCTGTTCAGCGTGGCGCTTGACGAAAACGGCAAAACGATCAGTTCGGCGACGATCAAGCATGTACAGGATATCGATCACCAGGCGCTGTTCGGCACCCCGGCATGGGTCGGCCAGACCGCATGGTTTGTCGGCCAGCGCGGGTTGATCCAGGGTTTTGACTTCTCGGGCACGCTCGCCAAAGTAATCCCCGGCCCGTTCAGTGTCGGCACTGCCGAGGGCGGCGCGCCCGAATGGCGCCCCGGTGGCTGGCAAGTGATCAACGCCGATGCGGCGGGACATCTCTATGTGCTGATGAGCCCGGTCGGCCGCGAAGGCAGCCACAAGGATGGCGGCAGCGAAGTCTGGGTGTTCGACCCCGCGAAAAAGACGCGGATCGCGCGGATCGCGTTGAAAGGCCAGTCGGTCGCTGTGGCGGTCACGCGCGAAGACACCCCGCACCTGGTGCTGTCGCGCGCCGACGGGGTGATCGACATCTATGACGCTAACAGCGGTGCGTTCGTGCGCTCGCTCGGCGCGACGGTCGCCTACAACCCCATCGTCATCACCCCGGTGCAGTGATGCGGGCGCTGAGCTTGTTCCTGTTTGCACTGCTGGTGCTGTCGGCCGCGCACAAGGCGCAATCCCCCGACCGGCTGGCGACTGCAACCGCGCGCCTGGCCGGCGTGGCAGGCCCGATGGCCATGGTGCTGATGGTGCTGGCGGGCGGGATCGAACTGGTGGCGGCGCTGTGCCTCTTGCTGCCGGGCGCGGCGCTTGTCGGCGCGCTGATCGCGGCTGGCCTGTGGACGGTCTATGCTGCGGCGCTGTGGCGACGGCATGGCACGGTACTCGATTGCGGCTGCGACCTCGTTGCCCGCCCGCGTCCTGTCGGCCCAGGGTCGATTGTGCGCCCGTTCGTGCTCGCCGCGCTGGCGCTGGGCGTGTTCATCATGCCTGATCTGCCCAACCTTTTGGCGCTCGACGTGCTCGCCGCAGCCGCGGGCCTCGCGCTCTATCTCGCTGCCTCGGAAATCCTGGCAATCCCGCTTCCCCGCTGGAGGACTGCATAATGCTCGTTTCACAAATCCTGCTGTGGGCGGCCGCGATCGTCCAGGCGCTGCTGATCGCCGCGCTCGCCCGCCAGATCGGGGTGCTGCACGAACGCATTGCCCCGGCCGGCGCGCTGTCCTTGCCAAAGGCGGCGCAAGTGGGATCGGTTGCCACGCCGATGTCGCTGCCGACAACCGCCGGAACCCTGCTCGAAGTGGGTGGCACGCGCGACGGACGCAGCCAGTTGCTGTTTTTCGCTTCGCCCGATTGCCCGGTGTGCAAATCGCTGCTGCCCGTGGTGCGCTCGGCCGCGCGGGCGGAACGCAGCTGGCTCGATGTGGTGATCGCCGGAGACGGCGACGCTGCGGGCTATCGCCATCTGGCCAGCGCGCACGGGCTGGAAGACCTGCCGATGGTGCTGTCCGAAACGCTCGGTCGCGCATTCGGCGTGTCAAAGCTGCCTTATGCCGTGCTGATCGATGAACAGGGCAAAGTCGCTTCGACCGGCCTCGTCAACAGCCGCGAACATCTCGAAAGTCTGTTTGTCGCCAAGGAACACGGGGTCGCATCGATCCAGGAATTCCTCGCGCGTCGTCATGTGGAGGGCTGAACCATGGCCGGAGTTGATACATTTGCCG
>JAYTHT010000442.1:0-3747 GCA_043732365.1 Novosphingobium sp.
GGCCAAAAGCATCACGCCGCCGCGCCGGGCCCCATCAACACCACGTGATCGGCCAACCGTGCGACTTCATCGGGTGAATGGCTGACCAGGATCATCGGCAGCGCAAAATCGTGGCGGATACGCTCGATCACCGTCATGATCCCTTCGCGCAAGGTCGCATCGAGCGCCGCGAGCGGTTCATCGAGCAACAGGAAGCGCGGGCCTGACAACAGCGCGCGCCCAATGCCGACACGTTGTGCCTCTCCGCCTGACAAAGTGCCCGGACGGCGGCTCAGCAAAGTGGCAATATCGAGAAACCGCACGGTTTCGGCAAAATCAACGATGCGCCGCGCAGGCGGCGCGCGGCGTTCGCCATAGCGCAAATTGGCCTCGACCGACAGGTGCGGAAACAGGCGCAAGTCCTGAAACACCATGCCGCAGGCGCGCGCTTCGGGCGGTACATCCACGCCGGATGCGCTATCAAACAGCGTGGTGCCCGCAACCGCGACACGGCCGCCATCGGGGTGCAACAGTCCGGCAATCGCTGCCAGCGTGCTCGATTTGCCCACGCCCGACGGACCGCACAGCGCGGTTATCCCGTCACGGGCGGTGAACGCGGTTTCAATCCGGCGTTGCCCCCGGGTCAGCGAAAGCGTAATGTCAAAGGACATGGGCGTCCATATTCCGATCACGGCTCAGCCCATGACGGACCAGCATTTCGGATGCGATCAGCGCGCCTATCGACAGGACCACCGAAATCAGCGCCAGCCGCCAGACCGCGGTGTCCTGGCCCGGCACTTGCAGCGCAGAATAAATCGCCAGCGGCAGCGTCGCGGTCTGCCCCGGCACATTCGACACAAAGGTGATTGTCGCGCCAAATTCCCCAAGCGAACGCGCAAACCCCAACACCAGCGCGGCCAGCACGCCGGGGCGCGCCAGTGGCAGCAGGATCGTGACAAAGCTGTCGAACCGACCGGCACCCAGCGTGCGCGCCGCCGCCTCCAGGCGGGGATCGATCGCCTCTATCGACAGCCGGATTGACCGGACCATCAGCGGCAGCGCCATGATTGCCGCTGCCAGCGCCGCCCCGGTCCAGCGGAACATCAGCGACACACCCAGCCACCGCTCCAACGGCCCGCCCAGCACCCCATGCGGGGCAAATGCGATCAGCAAAATCCAGCCCACCACCACCGGCGGCAGCACCAGCGGCAAATGGATCAGCGCATCGATCACCACTTTGCCGGGGAAACGCCCGCGCGCGAGCAGATAAGCCAAGCCGAATGCAAACGGCAGCGCGCCAGCGATCGCGACCAGGCTGACCTGCAACGACAGCCAGACAATGCCCCATTCGCCTGTTGACAACATCAGGGGGCGACGAATCCGTAGTGCCGGAAGATCGTCTTGCCTTCGTTCGACACCAGAAACCGGCGGAACGCTTCGGCCTCTGGATTAGTCGACGCTTTCAACCGCGCCAGTGGATAGGCGATTGGGGCATGGCTGCCTGCCGGAAACACCCCGACCAGGCGCACGTGCGGTTCGGCCAGCGCGTCGGTGGCATAGACGATGCCGAGCGGCGCTGCGCCATGCGCGACCAGTCCGAGCGCGGCACGCACGTTTTCGGCACGCGCGACCTGGCCAGACACCTGGTCCCACACGCCCATATGTTGCAGGGCCTCGCGCCCGTACCGCCCGGCGGGCACGCTGTCGGGGTCGGCCATGGCCAGTTTGCCCCCGGCAAGTGCGCGGGCCAGCGCAAAGCCCGGCGCCGGGCGCAAATGCAGGTGGCTATCTGCCGGGCCAACGATCACCAGCGCACCAAACAGCAGACGTGCGCGCGTTTTGGGCACAATCAGGCCTGCCTTGGCGACAAAATCCATCCAGTTTTCATCGGCGGACATGAACAGATCGGCGTCACCACCGCCTGCGATCTGCCGCGCGAGCGCGGACGACGCCGCAAATGACACCACCGGGCGCGGATGGCCATGGTGCGCCCAGGCATCGGCGGCGGCCGTCATCGATTCCTGCAAACTGGCCGCCGCGAGCACCAGCGGCGCCTTTGGTTCGGCCAGCGCGGGCGGGGTGAATGCCACAAGTGAAAACAACAGGCCGAACACCGTGATCAGACGGCGCCAGCCCCGGTGTGGCAAAGATTGGTCGGTTCCCATATTCTTGCGTATAGAGCAGGACCACGCGCGCGAAAAGCCCGTGCCAGAGGTGTCATTGCGCTTTTGCAGCAAACATGGAATGTCGTTGTGATGCATGTCATCAATCCATTTCGCCCATGGCCATTTCGCCCCTTATTCGCACGCCGGCTGGCAATTGGTGTCGGCGCCGCGCTGATCGCGCTTGCCGTGTTGCCACTGGCGCACGCCCGGGCGGATAACAATCGGGCAGCGTGGAACGAAGCGCCCAATGTGCCGCCGATCGACAAACAGGACCGCGTCTATGGCAAAGCCGAGGCCCGGTTCAGTCTGATTGTGTGGCTCGACCCGGAATGCCCCTATTGCAAAGTGCTTGGCGCGCAGCCGCAGCATGTCGTTGACAGCTCCAACGGCCGGATCAACCTGGCGGTGCGGCTGTATCCTTTGCCCTTCCATGGCCCCAATGCCATGCTGGCTGCGTCCACCGCGCTGTGTGTGGCGGATCAGGCAGGAGTCATGGGCTATTATCACTTTCTCGACGAATGGATGGCTCGGACCGGCAGCAACGGGCGTGGTTTAAGAGGCGGGAGCGGGGGTTCGGACGATCCGGTCGCCAGTCTGGCCGCCGCATCGGGCGCGCACAATCGCGACGCGCTGGCCGGATGCACCACATCCAGCAAGACCAGCCAGCGTCTGGCTGCTGAAATGCATTCGGCGGACCTCGCGGGGATCGAGGGCACGCCGGCGATCGCGCTGCGCGACAACCGCGTGGGCCACACCATCATGGTTGCAGGCGCGGTCAGTGAAGCCGATATGCGCGATGCGGTTCACCAATTGGGCCAGGTCGATGACCACCCGGACCGGGCGCCCGCCCAGGACCCGCAAAGCATGCCCGGCGGTGCAACGCACTGATCATGCGCGCCGTGTGTCTGCCCGTTTTGCTGGTGACCCTGACGGCCGCCGCGCCGCCACCGGATACCGCGCAGTCCGCGGTTGCTGGCGATGCAGGCATCAGTGATACGCCGCGGGCGGTCAAGCCCGGCTTCGATGCGAATTTGCCGCCGGTTGATTTGCCGCAGCCAAAGAAAGACACGCCGCTCGATCCGGCGATTGCCCAGTTGATCGTCGCGCGTCTGGTGCAGTTGCATCTGTTGGCCACGTCCGCCGAGGCCCAGGACCCGATCAAACTGGGTGAGGCAATCCGGGGTTTTCAGTCGAGTATCGGGTCAAAGCCCACCGGGTTGCTAGACCGCAAGACCATTGCGTTGATGGCGCTATAGGGTTCAGCCGCTTGGTCTACCGCAATCACGCGCTTTCGCGGATGATCAGGTCGGGGCGCAAAATGGTGGATGGCGCGGCGACACCGGCAATCCGTTGCATTAGCGCGCCGACCATGGCCTTGGCCCCGGTGGCGACATCCTGACGCACTGTGGTCAATTGCGGCACCGTGCACGCGGCCAGTGGCAGATCGTCGAACCCGACCACTGCGATTGCCCGAGGCACGGACCTCCCGCGTTCGTGCAGGACGCGCAACACCATCATTGCAATGACATCGGACGCCGCGACAATTCCGTCGATATCGTCACCCAGCTCGGTCAATTGGCTGGCGACCATTTCGGCGACGGCC
>JAYTHT010000443.1:0-1023 GCA_043732365.1 Novosphingobium sp.
GGGGCTTGTACTAGTGTTCCATATAATCAGATGGCAACCGCATCCTGATAAAAGCACTGTACATGAGAATGATGACGTACAAACCACGACACGTTACTGACCGCACGCCAATCTCGTGCGCCATTGCCCCGCAGGTTGGGGAGCCCACATGACAGCAGAGCGCCCCAATTCGGCGCGATCTAGTTCCACCCGACCAGGTTCAAAGCGGTCAGCCGCGGCTCCCGCGCGCATATCGCAGTCAAATCGGCCATCGCGCGGCTCGCTCGGCAACAACCTGCGCGATCATAAAAACGCCCTGGCCATGGCCATGCTGGGCGCGTGTCTGGTGCTGGGCGGCGGTGGGACGAGCAATCCGGGCACCGAAATGCTGCTCGAACTACTTCTGCCGCTGCTGATCGTGACTGCCATCTGGTGGCCCCGCCATAGTCGCACAACGGCAGCCCAGGAAACGGACGCGCCAATATCGCGCGCGGTCCTCGTGATCACCGGGATTGTGCTGGTGATCCCTGTCGCCCAACTGATCCCATTGCCCCCTGCGATATGGCACGCCCTGCCCGGGCGCGAACCCGAAGTTTCCGCGCTGGCCCTGATCAATCAGGCCGGTCGCTGGATGCCGTTCACGATGACTCCGGCAAGTACATTTGCATCAGGTCTGGCAATACTCGCCGAACTTGCGGTGTTTGTGTGCCTGACGCGGATTGATGTCCTGGGACGGCGCGCGGTGTGCCGGGTCATTGCCGGGGTCGCGATTGTGTCGGTCGTGCTCGGCTGTTTGCAGATTTCGATGTTTGGCGGCTTGACCTGGTCGCTTTACGGTGAGGCAAGTGATGGCTGGGTCTTGGGCTTTCAGGCCAACCGCAATGCGGAAACCGACGTTCTGCAGGTGGGCGTTATGGCACTCGCCGCAGTTATCGCGGGGATGGCTCAGCAGCGCGATCATTTGCGCGTATCGACCGTCATGGTGCTCGTGCTGTTGATGATTGGACTGGCGCTCGGTGCCGTTCTGACCGGATCGCGCACCGG
>JAYTHT010000444.1:0-1019 GCA_043732365.1 Novosphingobium sp.
AGAGCGCAGCGCGGCCCAATCGGCGCCGTTCATGCCGACCGGCGTGTCGAGCCGGCTCAGCAACGCGCGGCGCAACAGGATATGGCCCCAGCGCGACACCAGTGGTCCCTGGAGTTTCGCCAGCAAGCCGCTGACATATTCACCGCTGAGATAATGCGTCGAAATGGACGGCAGCCCGCCATCGCGTTCGGCCAGCGACCCGACACTATCGAGGCTGCGCTGTGCGTCGGGCGGAATGTCGAAACGCGGCGCGGCGTTCTGGACGAGATGATCGATCACTGCACCATCGAGTGAATCGATCGGATCGGCGACTGGGGCCGCCGCTGCGCCGGCAGCCGCCGCGCTGGCGGTCACAGCAGTGTCGTCGGGCAGCAACGCTCCGCTGGCCAGTGGTGCGGGCGCCGGATGCGCCGCTGCCGTGGCAGGCTGGTGCGCCGTTGGCGGGCCGGGAGCGCGCGGAGCCGCGGGCGTATGTGGCGTCGTGCGCGCTGGCAGCGTAGCGCGCGCACGCGGTGCGGGGTGGTCGTCAAAACCGGGCGGTAATAACGATTCCTGTGCGGCGAGAACGCCCGTCAGGCCAGCAGCCAGGGCCAGGCCGATCGCAGTCAATGCGGCGGAACGGTTGAGCATGATCACGCCCCGCCTGTGCGCAGGCTGGCAGGATCGACCGGAATTTCCACCATCTGTGCCGGCTGCGCGCCACCTTTGATCCATGCCACCACCACAATTGCCACTATCAACGCGATTACAACGCCAGTGGCCAGACCGAATCCGAGTTTTTTGGCTCCGATTTTCACTCGCCACCTTCTCGCTGCAACGGTTAACGTATGGTATTCTGCCAATCGACCCGTTTTGGGTCGCTTGCGCTTGGCCCTAGCCTAGTTATAGCCAGCCCCGCAATGGAGCACGACACCCTCTCGCATGCCGAAATTCAGCGGATTGCCCGGCGGCTCGACCGGACGATCGTGCTCGTCGGCATGATGGGCGTGGGCAAAACCACGGTCGGGCGCAAATTGGCC
>JAYTHT010000445.1:0-1017 GCA_043732365.1 Novosphingobium sp.
CGTCGTTAAAAACAGGAGAAGAATGATGCCTAATCTAAAGATGCTGGCACTCGCCGGCACTGCCTGCATAATGTTCACCCTTTCCTCTGGTGTCGCATTTGCATCCAGCCACCGCGAAGCGCCCAACATCACCAAGATGCCAAAGGTCGACAACACCGACGTCTATGCTTTCCAAAGCTATGAAGCCGGGAAAAGCGGCATGACGACGATTATCGCCAATTTCATCCCCGGCCAGTTTCCGGGCAGCGGGCCGAACTATTTCACGATGGACCCTGATGCGCTGTATCAGATCCACATCGATTCCAACGGCGATGCCAAGGAAGAACTGACGTATTCGTTTCAGTTCACCAACACGCTGCAGAACGGTAACGGCATCACGCTGAACGTTGGCGGCACGACCAATTCGATCGCGCTGCGCTATGCGGGCGCGGTGTCGAAACCGTCGGATGCCAATCTGGCCGAAAGCGAAGCCTACACGATCACGCAGATTTCGGGTGATCAGCGTGGCGGGACCCGGGCGACGATTACCAATGCCTCTGGCGGTGGCAGCACGTTTACAAAGCCGCTCGACAACGTCGGCAACAAGACCGTGCCGCAGTACAACACTTACGCCAACCAGTTCATCTATTCGATCACTATCCCTGGTTGTTCAATGCCTGGCCGTGCGTTTGTCGGCCAGCGTGAAGAGGCGTTTGCGGTAAACCTGGGCCCCACGTTCGACTTGGTGAACTATGTCCCGATCGAAGGCGACAGTGCGCCATTTGCCGGCGACGGCAAAGGCTTTCCCGGCGGTATCACGCAAAGCCGCAACAACGATGATCTGGTGGGCAAGGCCAATGTGACCTCGATCGCGCTGGAAATCCCGACAAGCTGCCTGATCGGTTCGGGCAATGGCGTGATCGGCGTGTGGTCGACGGTCAACCTGCCGCAGGCGCGCGCGCTGACGCCTGCGCCAACATATGCAAAGCCGTCGTATTCGGGCGGCGCGTATGTGCAGGTTTCGCGCCTGGGCATGCC
>JAYTHT010000446.1:0-1015 GCA_043732365.1 Novosphingobium sp.
CGACTGCCCAGAACACACTGATCGCGGCAATCGCCAGAAACACGCGTGGATGGCGCATGGTCATGCGCACCAGATTGATCGACGAACGCACGATGTGCAGGTCGATCGGCTGACATTCATGCACCGGCGGGGCACAGGGCACGCTTTGCGCTGCAATGCGACCGATCAGCGCAACCAGCACCACCGCCAATGCGGCCCATTGCACCGGCATGAACCCGGCCAGGATTGTGCCCGCCAGGATTGCAATATATGTACCTGCTTCGACCAGTCCGGTGCCGGCCAGAACTTCATCGGCATGCAAATGTTGTGGCAGGATCGCGTATTTGATCGGGCCAAAAAACGCCGAATGAACCCCCATCGCCAACAATGCAGCCAGCATCAACGGAATTGCCAGCGTTTCGACCGACACCCGGCGCCACGCGAGCAACAGCCCGGCGGCGCCCACCAACATGATCCCCACTTCACAGGTCTTGATGATCCGGATCAGCCGGGCCTTGTCGCGCATATCGGCCAATTGGCCCGCCAGCGCCGACAGCAGCAGGAACGGCAGGATGAACAATCCCGATGCAATCGCGGAAAACCGGGTTTCCCGCGCCTCGGAATTGTACAAGCCATAGACCACGAACAATAGCATCGCGTTCTTGTAGAGGTTGTCGTTGAAGGCCCCCAGCAACTGGGTGACAAACAACGGTAGAAAGCGCCTCTGGCTTATCAGTTTCGAATTGGTGGTCATCGCGCCCCGGATCGCATCCCCATGTGGCGAAACCCTTAACGTCCCGTGCGGGCCGGGCAAGGGCTTGTTGACCGCGCTGGCGATGTTTCGTCTCTAGAAATGTTTGATGCACACCAATGTTTCCATATGCATGTTTCGTGCACACTGATGTTTCAATATACGGCGGGAATGGATATGGGCAAATCGCCATGTTGACTTTGCCCAATATCCTGACCCTGTCGCGGATCGTCACAGTGCCCGTACTCGTCGGCCTGTTGTGGTGGCCCGAATGGCCGGTCGGCT
>JAYTHT010000447.1:0-1014 GCA_043732365.1 Novosphingobium sp.
GCCAGCGCTTCGGCGACGCGGATGCCATCGACGGCGGCGGACAGAATGCCCCCGGCATAGCCGGCACCTTCGCCGGCAGGATAGAGCCCACGCGTATTGATGCTTTGCAAATCGCTGCCCCGATGGATCCGCACGGGAGATGATGTGCGCGTTTCAACGCCGGTCATGATGACGTCGGGATGATCATAGCCCGGGATCTGGCGCCCAAATACCGGCAGCGCCTCGCGGATCGAGGCGATCACGTAGTCGGGCAGGCACTGGTCCAGATCGGTCAGACGGACGCCGGGTTGATACGAGGGCACCACGCTGCCGAATTCGCCGGATGAGGCCCGCCCGGCGATCAGGTCTCCGACTTTCTGGCCCGGCGCGTGATAATTGCTACCTCCGGCGGTGAACGCCAGGCTTTCCCATTTGCGTTGAAACGCGATGCCTGCCAATGGCCCACCGGGATAATCGCGCGCGGGGTCGATATCGACGACCAAACCCGAATTGGCGTTGAATTCGGCGCGGGAATGCTGGCTCATGCCATTGGTGACGACGTGGCCCTCTTCGCTGGTCGCGGCGACCACTTGCCCGCCCGGACACATGCAGAAGCTATAGACCGTGCGTCCGGTCTTGCACGCGTGCGTTGTGGCATAGGCCGCCGGGCCCAGAGTTTTGTTCCCGGCAAATGTGCCGAACCGCGCGCGGTCGATCCAGCTTTGCGGGTGTTCGATTCGCACACCAATGGCAAAGGGCTTGGCCTCGATATGCACGCCCCGGTCATGCAGCACCTGAAACGTGTCTCGCGCCGAATGGCCGACGGCCATGACCACGTGCTGCGCCGCCAAACGCGTACCGTCCGACAAGTGCAATCCGGTTAGGCGGCGAGCTCCCGTTGCATCCTCGGCGATTTCAAAGTCCTCGACCCGCGTTTCAAAGCGATATTCGCCCCCCAGAGCCTCGATCGTCGCGCGAATGCTCATCACCATCGTGACCAGACGGAATGTGCCGATATGCGGATGCGCCTCAAAC
>JAYTHT010000448.1:0-3710 GCA_043732365.1 Novosphingobium sp.
AGCGTGGCAGCGGTCGGCCCGGGCTATTCCCCTACCGCATATGCCGTCGCCAAAGCGGGCGTGCTGCACCTGACCAAAGTCGCCGCAGCCGACCTGGCCAAACACGGTATCCGCGTCGCCGCGGTTCAGCCGGGGTTTATCAACACCGACATTTTCACCAGCGCGCTCGACATCACTGGCGAAGCCAAGACAACCGCCAAAGCCGTCATCGCACAAATGTCGCAACAGGCCCAGCCGGTGGCGCGCGGGGGTCAGCCCGACGATATCGCCCAGGCAGTGCTGTTCCTGGCGAGCGAAGCCGCCGGGTTTGTCAATGGCACCTCGCTGATCGTCGATGGCGGCCTTACGATCGGCCCGCGCCACAGCTGGGACCCGGCGAGCCCGGGGCTTTTTGAGATGTTGGAGCAGTTTGCCCCGGCCGCAGGCTAATCAGCACTGCGCGCAGCCTGATCTGCATAGCGCGGTTGAGGCATTTACGCGGTGTGAAGCGTGAACGTCCGTGACCGGATAAACCCAGACTAATATTCCAAACCGTGAAAACCGGCTTGATCTGATTCACGCGTTGGCCCAGACGTTTAACCGATAGATTAAATACCCAGGGATTCGGCGTCGCGAGACCGGCGCGTATGGAGAGCGAACATGGATTTCGACCCGACCGAACGGCAAGTTTATTGGCGCGACCGCGTGCGCGATTTCATCGAAGCGAATGTCCGCCCGCGGCAAAAGGATTACAAGGCGCAGCAACTTGAAGGCGAGCGCTGGAAAGTCCTGGCCGTCATCGAAGAGGAAAAGGCCCGCGCCAAATCGGCGGGGATCTGGAACCTGTTCATGCCGCCGCGCAATTCGGACCATCACCATGTCGATGAAACATTCGAATTCGAGGGTCCGGGCCTGACCAATCTGGAATACGCGTTTTGCGCCGAGGAAATGGGCCGGATCGCCTGGTCGAGCGAAGTGTTCAACTGCGCCGCGCCCGACACCGGCAATATGGAAGTGTTGTACCGCTACGGCACCCGCGATCACAAAGAGCAGTGGTTGAAACCCCTGATGAACGGCCAGATCCGTTCGGCGTTCCTGATGACCGAGCCGCAAGTCGCCTCCTCCGATGCAACCAATATCGAAACCTCGATCCAGCGTGACGGCGATCATTATGTGATCAATGGGCGCAAATGGTGGTCATCGGGTCTGGGCGATCCACGCTGCAAGATCCTGATCGTGATGGGCAAAACCGACCCCGGGGCCAAACGCCATGCGCAACAGTCGATGGTGCTGGTGCCCGCCGATGCGCCCGGAGTTGAAGTGATCCGCCACTTGCCGGTATTTGGCTATGACGACGCGCCGCATGGCCACATGGAAGTGCAGCTGAACAATGTACGCGTGCCGGCCCAGAACATCCTGCTGGGCGAAGGGCGCGGGTTTGAAATCGCGCAAGGCCGGCTTGGACCCGGGCGCATCCATCACTGCATGCGATCGATCGGCGCTGCCGAAGAGGCGATTGGCAAAATGGCCCGCCGGTTGCAGAGTCGCGTCGCGTTTGGCCGCAAGATTTCCGAATTTTCGATCTGGGAACAACGCATTGCAGCCGCGCGTATCGATATCGACATGACCCGCCTGCTATGCTTCAAAGCGGCGGACATGATGGACAAAGTCGGCAACAAGGCGGCCGCGCTCGAAATCGCGATGATCAAAGTGCAGGCCCCAAACATGGCGCTGCGCGTTATTGATGACGCAATTCAGGCGCACGGCGGCGGCGGCGTGTCGGACGATTTCGGCCTGGCACAGTCGTACGCCGGGCAACGCACGCTACGGCTCGCCGATGGGCCGGACGAAGTGCACAACCGCGCCATCGCCCGCATCGAATTTGCGCGCCATACCGACAAGCCGGGCGACGCGTAACCTCCGGGCGCCAGGCAACTGGCGCCCCGTTGCATTCAAAACCTCGTTTGCTGACAAGATGGGATAAATCCGGGATGAGAGCCGCCATACTGGAACACGCCGGCAAGCCGCTGGTGATCGATCATCTGACCATTGCCAAGCCCGGCCCGCACGAAGTGCTGATCCGCACCGTCGCCTGCGGGCTATGCCATTCCGACCTGCATTTCATCGATGGGACCTATCCCCATCCGATGCCTTGCGTCGCCGGGCATGAAGCCGCCGGGATCGTCGAACAAGTCGGCAGCGATGTGCGCATGGTCAAAGTGGGCGACCACGTCGTCACCTGCCTGTCGGCGTTTTGCGGACATTGCGAATATTGCGTGACCGGCCGGATGGCGTTGTGCATGGGCGCTGAAACCCGGCGCACACCCGATCAGCCACCGCGCCTGACGCGCAGCAGCGATGGCAGCCTCGTCAACCAGATGCTTAATCTGTCGGCCTTTGCCGAAATGATGTTGATCCACGAACACGCTTGTGTCGCGATCAATCGCGACATGCCGCTGGATCGCGCGGCGGTCATCGGCTGTGCGGTCACGACGGGCGCGGGCACGATATTCAACGCGTGCAAATTGACGCCGGGCGAAACCGTCGTGGTGGTCGGTTGCGGCGGGGTTGGTCTGGCCACGATCAACGCGGCGAAAATCGCGGGTGCGGGACGGATTATCGCCGCCGACCCGATACCCGAAAAGCGCGAACTGGCGCTAAAACTGGGCGCGACCGATGTGATCGATGCCAGCGCGCCCGATGCCGCCAAACAGATCATTGAAATGACCAAAGGCGGCGTCGACCATGCAATCGAAGCGGTCGGTCGGCCGCAATCGGCCGCACTGGCGGTGGCCAGTGTGCGGCGCGGTGGTACTGCGACGATCCTGGGCATGCTGCCACTGGCCGAACGGGTCAGCCTGTCGGCGATGGATTTGCTGTCGGGCAAGAAACTGCAAGGCGCGATCATGGGATTGAACAGGTTTCCGGTCGACCTGCCACGACTGGTTGATTTCTATATGCGCGGCCTGCTCGATCTCGACCTGATCATTGCCGAACGCATCCCGCTCGATCAGATCAACGCCGGCTTTGACAAGATGAGGGCCGGTCATTCGGCGCGGTCAGTCATCATGTTTGATCAAAATCAGTGAGCGCACCGCCTGCCATGGATGCCCAGACAGCGTTTACCGGGACTGTCGTTCCCGAGGGCGATGACCGCCTCGACGAAGCGCGCCTGACCCAGTGGTTCACCGCCAATGTGGCGGGTTTCGTGGGTCCGCTGTCGGTGTCAAAGTTCAAGGGCGGGCAGTCGAACCCGACTTATCGGATCGATGCACCATCGGGCGCGTATGTCTTGCGCCGCAAGCCGTTCGGCAAATTGCTGCCGTCGGCGCATGCGGTCGATCGCGAATACAAAGTGCAGGCGGCGCTGTTCGGCACCGGATTTCCGGTCGCGCCGCAATATGGCCTGTGCACCGATGATGCGGTGATCGGATCGTGGTTTTATGTGATGGGTTGCGTCGATGGTCACACAATCTGGGACGGCGCAATGCCCGGCGCCACCCCTGACGCCCGCCGCGCGCATTACAACACGATGGTCGACACGCTGGTCGCGCTGCATACGATCGATGTCGATGCGGTGGGTCTGGGCGATTATGGCAAGCCGGGCAATTATTTCGGCCGGCAGGTCGATCGCTGGACCAAACAGTACCGCCTGTCGGAAACCGAGCCGATGCCCGAGATGGAACGCCTGATCGCGTGGTTGCCGCAAACGCTGCCCGAACAGACGCGGA
>JAYTHT010000449.1:0-3708 GCA_043732365.1 Novosphingobium sp.
AGGTGCATGCCCTGCTCGCCCCCTACACCCGCGCGCTATGCGATGAAGCGGTCGCGACCGGACTGCCCGCCCAGCGCGCTTTGTTTGTGCACTATCCTACCGACACAACGCTTTACGCTATCCAGGATGAATACCTGTATGGCGCAGATGTGCTGGTCGCGCCGGTGATCGATGCGGGCGCGACACAGCGCCAGGTCGTACTGCCCGGGGACACCCCATGGCGCCACATCTGGTCGGGCACCGATTATGCGCCCGGCACGTACACCATACCCGCGCCGATCGGCCATCCGCCAGTGTTCTATCGCCCGCAAAGCCCGTTTGCTACGCTGTTTGCAACATTGGCAACCGGGGTATTCGACGGAGGACCGAAATGAGCGATCGATCCAACATTCGCGATGTCGCCGCGCGCGCCGGAGTCGCGGTCAAAACCGTCAGCCGGGTGCTCAACGGCCATCCTTATGTCAGCGCCCCGATGCGCGAAAAAGTCGAATGCGCGATGGCCGAACTCGAATTCCGTCCAAGTGTCGCTGCACGCATTTTGTCCGGATCGAAATCGAACCAGATCGCGCTGATTTACGACAACCACAGCCCCTATTACATGTTCCAGATCCAGAGCGGATGCTGGGAATGCTGCAAGGCAAACGGCATTCGCCTGCTGGCCCAGCCGGTCGATGTGATGGACATCGACGTCGGCGAACAAGTGCGCGGGCTGGTCAGCGAAACGCATGTCGATGGCATCGTGCTGTCATCGCCCGTGACCGATTGCGCGCCCGTGCTGCGCGCGCTCGATGCGCTCGACATACCGTTTGTGCGCATTTCACCGGGCACCAATCACGCGCTGACGTCGTCGGTGTTCATGGACGATGCGCAAGCCGCAGACGACATGACCACGCATATGATCAACCTGGGTCACCGCTGCATCGGATTTATCAAGGGTCATCCCAATCATATGGCCAGCGAAGATCGCCTGTTTGGCTATCGCCGTGCGCTGGACCGGGCGGGGATCGCGTTCGAACCGCAACTGGTGATGCCCGGCGCGTTCGATTTTGAAAGCGGGATGGCGGCGGCGGTCATGTTGCTCGATATGCGCAATCCGCCCACCGCAATTTTTGCCGCAAATGACGACATGGCCGCCGGGGTCCTGGCGGTCGCGCATGGCCGTGGCCTGATCCTGCCCGATCAATTGTCGGTGGCCGGATTTGACGACACCACGCTGGCGCGTACGGTATGGCCGGCGCTGACCACGATCCATCAACCGATGGCCGATCTGGCGCGCACCGCAACCGAAATTCTGATTGCCGGCGGCGATATCAGCCATCGCCGCCTGCCCCACACGCTTGTCGAACGCGCCTCCGTCGCGCCACCTTCCAGGATATATTCATGAGCCAATTGCCATTACCCCCAGTTTTCCGCATGCTTGGTTCATCAGGTCTCGCGATTTCGCCGATAGCCTGGGGCATGTGGCGCCTGGCCGATAACGGCGCCACTGCGACCGAGGCGGCGCGCCTGGTCCATGCCGCGCTCGATGCCGGGATTACCCTGCTCGACACCGCCGATATCTATGGATTTGGCGGCACGAGCGGATTTGGCGCTGCCGAAAGCCTGCTGGGCGACGTGCTGCGCGCAGAGCCCGGCTTGCGCAATCGCATGGTGCTGGCGACCAAAGGCGGGATCGCACCGCCCCTGCCTTATGATCAAAGCGCGCAATACCTGGCCACCGCGATCGATGCCTCGCTGCGGCGGCTGGCGGTCGATACGATCGACCTGTGGCAGATCCACCGCCCCGACATCCTGGCGCATCCGCACGAAGTCGCCCGCTCGCTCGATGATGCGGTTGCGGCAGGCAAGATCCGCGCGCTTGGCGTGTCGAATTTTACCATGCCGCAAATCGCCGCGCTTAACCATTTTCTGGCCGACAAGCTGGTCACGACCCAGCCCGAAATCAGCCCGTTGCGGATCGACTGCATCGAAAATGGCGAGCTGGATCAGGCGATGATGCTGGGCCTGACACCTATGGCATGGTCACCATTGGCTGGCGGGAAATTGCTGAATCCTGTGACGCCGCGCGACATCGCGATTGCCGGCGCGCTCGATGCCGTCGCCAAACCCCGCACGATCAGCCGCAGCGTCGCCGCATATAGCTGGTTGATGGCGCACCCCGCCGGGATCGTTCCGATCATCGGGTCGCAAAACCCCGCGCGCATTGCCGAGGGCGCTCGTGCCGTCGCGGTGCAATGGAGCCGGACCGACTGGTACGCGGTGCTGGTCGCCGCAAGAGGAGAAAGGTTGCCATGAACGCGCCCGCCAAGTTGGAACAAGCCTGTGAAATCGCATGGTTTTCGGCGCTATGCGACGACGATTACGAATTTCTTGGGCTACACGATGATCAGCTCAAATCCAGCTGGGAGCATTGCCGCAATATCGTGATGCGGGCCGAAGAAGGCGGGTTTGATAACATCCTGCTGCCATCGGGGTATAGCCTGGGGCTCGACACGACGGCGTTTGCCGCCGCGGTTGCCACGCAAGTACGGCGAATGAAACTGCTGTGGGCGACACGCATTGGCGAAGACTGGCCACCGCAACTGGCGCGCCGGATCGCGACGCTGGATCGCATTCTGGGGCCTGATGCTGCGGGAACTGCGGGACGGTTGAACGTCAATATCATCTCGTCGGAAATGCCAGGCGAAAAAATCGCGTCGGCGGCGCGTTATGCCCGCGCCACCGAAGTGATGAAAATCGTGCGCACGCTGCTGAATGGTCAGGCGCTCGATCATCAGGGCGAATTCTATCAGTTGAAGCTGGAACCGCCGCGCGTCACCACGATTTCCGGACGCGCTCCGGCGTTCTATTTCGGCGGATTGAGCCATGAGGCGCGCGAATGCGCCGCGCAGGGCGCCGATGTCTATCTGATGTGGCCAGACACGATGGACAAAGTGCGCGAGATTATTGCCGATATGACCGCGCGCGCGGCAAATTTTGGTCGTACCTTGCGGTTTGGCTATCGCGTCCATGTCGTCGTGCGCGAAACCGAAGAAGAGGCGCGGCACTATGCCGATCGCCTGCTGTCAAAACTGGACGATGCAGCCGGACAGGCGATCCGCCAGCAATCGCTCGACGCAAACAATTTTGGCGTGCAGCGTCAGGCCCAATTGCGCGGCGCGGCGGGCAACGACGGCTTTGTCGAAGACAATCTGTGGACCGGGATCGGGCGCGCGCGATCAGGCTGCGGCGCCGCGATCGTCGGCAATCCCGACCAGGTTCTGGCCAAATTGCGCGCCTATCAGGCCGAAGGGATCGAGGCGTTCATCCTGTCCGGCTATCCCCACGCGCAAGAGGCCGACCTGTTTGCGCGCCATGTCCTGCCGCATATCCAGCACGGCCCGCTGGCGTTTTGAGAGTGTGATTCGAAACTCGCTCATTCGCGCGTTTCGAATCACACTCTGACAACTCACATTAACGCGAACGCCTTGCGCAATTCGCCAACGAACGCTGCGGGTTGTTCCCATGCGGCGAAATGGCCACCTTTGGTCATTTCGCCCCAGTAGACCAGGTTTTGGCAGTGGCGTTCGACCCATTTGCGCGGCGCGGGCAGGATTTCCCTGGGGAAAATGCTGCACGCGACGGGCATGGCGATCGCGGCCGGGGCAAAACTGCCAAAGCTTTCCCAGTATAGCCGCGCCGACGATGCGCCGGTCGCGGTCAGCCAAT
>JAYTHT010000450.1:0-1010 GCA_043732365.1 Novosphingobium sp.
GGATGTCGATGAAAACCCGGTATCGTCCTTCGGAATGCAGCCGATCAATCGCGGAGTCAAAAATCTCTTCGTAATTCACCCGCCGCTCCTTTGACCGGGAAGGCAATGCCCCCCGCGGTCCGATGTAGCCGGCCTTCCCCTTACCGGGCGGGCGGCTACGATGCTTTACCCTTGTTATCACGCATTTGCCAACCGCTTTTGGTGCCACAGCGGTGTGCGTCGGGAACGTCGCATTACCGGGATTAATCCGGGCTTAAGTTGTGTTTAAAATATCGCGGTACGATGCAGTCCGGCAGACGCCAGGGCAGGGGCCAGATCGGCAAGTCCCGCCTCGTCACGGGTAAACAGCGCAAGGTCAGGTTCGGCCCGTTCAAATGCGTGCCCCCGGGTCAGCGAAACAATCCGCCGCGCAATCCCTGCAGCACCATCGATGAATTGGACATCGGGGCCGAATGCGACCGCAAGTTCTGCCACGATCAGCGGGAAATGGGTGCAGGCGAGCACAACGGTGTCGATCCGGTCGCCGCCAGGCATCGCGCGCAATGCGGCGGCGGCGGCGCGGATCGCGGCGGCAGAATCAAAACGGCCATCACCGGGGCCATCACCGGGGCCAGTTCCGGGGCCAGTTCCGGGGTCAGTTCCGGGCCTGGCACGCAATCGCGCCTCGACCGCAGTGACCAGATCGGGCGCGCCATGGCGCAACAGCGTCTTGCCCGCGGCAAATTGCGCCTCCAGCCGGTCGACATAGCTTTGGCGGATCGTCGCCTCGGTGCCGAGCAGGCCGATCACACCGGTCCGGGTCATCGCGGCCGCCGGTTTTATTGCGGGCACCGTGCCGACGATCGGCACCTCCAGCACATCGCGTACCGCCGCCAGCGCAATCGTCGATGCGGTGTTGCACGCAATGCACACCAGGCGGGGGCGCAGCCGCTCGGTCATGCGGCCCAGCAGGCCAGCCACGCGCGCGGCAATTTCCGCCTCGGTCTTTTGACCATAAGGCAGGCCCGCGT
>JAYTHT010000451.1:0-3681 GCA_043732365.1 Novosphingobium sp.
CAGTCACCTGGCGCTACGAGGACGCCTTTGTCAGCCAGCTCCTTGCAAAATGGTCGGCTGTCGCGGCCATCGACGAACCAGGGAAAGCATGTCGTTCCTCCGCGTGGTCGAGTCCAACCAATGATTCCGCCACACTCGATCATCAAATTGTCCAAGCAGGCCAGATTAGCGAAAGCGACCCTGTCCAGACGCGCGAGGAGATCAGCCCGCTCCCGCATGGCATGAATCGCCAGGGTTTCGAGGAGCGGCGAGCTGCTGATCGTGAAATAGCTTCGGGCATCGATGATACGCCGCCGCCGCTCTTCATTCTGATCCACGATCCAGCCAGTACGTAGCCCAGGCAGCGAAAACGCTTTGGACAAGTCACTGATTACGATCACGTTGTCGAGGCCTGCGGCTGATGTCTGCGGAGGGCCGAAGTACAGCGGATGGTAAACTTCGTCGACAATCAACGGAATGCCGCAGGCTGCAAGGCTGCAAGCGAGCAGCTCAAGCTCGGGACGCTCCATCACTGATCCGGTCGGATTGTGAGGCGTATTGACGATGACGGCGACCGTGTCGCGGTTTGCCGATGCGATCACCACCTTTGCTTGCTGGGCGAAACTTGCTTCAGCCTTCAACGCGTAGCGGCGAACGTCGAGGTCCCATGCTTGCGACATAGCGGCATAAGCTGGGTACCCAGGATCGGGAACGACGACGTTGCCGTCCTTCCGCGCGAGAAGACATAGCAGAATGGACAGCGCTTCGGATGATCCCGTCGTCATGACGACGGCATTGGGATCAACCCCTTGGAAATCGGCAATCTGTTCCCGAAGGTTTCGTGCTCCTTCGGGCGGCGCATAACTCAGGACCGTCGCTCCAATGTCGGGTCGCGCCGTTCCAAGCGAGGCAAGCTCCTCCACTGACCATCGCGGACCCGTGCTCGACGCCAGATTATACGCGATCGGCGGCTCCGCAAAGTCATAGGTCGAAAGCCAATGATCAAGCAAAAAGAGGGGTAGTTCCAATCGGATCTCCTATTCGTCTAACGATGACCGGACTCCAAAAGCTGCCGATCGGCTAACGCCCCAGTTCTTGTCGTCCCACGCGGGCAGCGATCATGCCAGAAGTGGTCGTAGCTTGCCTTCTAGCGAAGGGAAAGCGGTCGCCTTGTCTCATTGCGACATAGCGCCTGACACATCATGGTAGTCTGCACTTTAATAATATAAGCAGTCGCCCCGAAAAAGCGGAGCTAGAGAGAGGCATGATAAAAATCGGACGACGGCAATCAGAGCGTAAATGTGTCATGCTTTCGGCTACTTTGAAGCTCATCGATCATGACATACCCGTACGAGTAGTCGATCTGTCATCATCAGGGGTGAAAGTAGTCGGGGCAAATTTCCGCGACGGTTTGCAGACCTTGATTTGTGCAGGAACGGAAAGGAATGGCGAGGTTGCATCAGTTGGCAGTGTGACGGTGAAGCCGGTGTTCAGTTCCCGGAAAAGTATGACACTACAGAATGGCGTCGTGCAATCTCGTCGCCCATGCCACTACGCATCGTCGATAATCGTCGACCTTCGTTGAAACCGGTACGGTAAAGCCGGCATACCACACCAGAATTACCCAGTAGGGTATTCGATTTATTAACCCGGCGCCCCGTATCAAGGTTGACACGGCGAACCCGCTGCCCGACGGCAATTTAGTTCGCCCAATTGGCCGCTCGTCGCGCGCCTCGGCATTACAGTGACGCTACATTAATTGGGCCGAACGGCGGATATGTCCGGCCGGCACATTCTTGCGCCGGCCGGGTCAAATCATTCAAAAATGGCCGCGGATGCCGAAATATACCGTGCGGCCCAGGCTGTTGTAGCCATAGGCGGTCTGGTATTGCCGGTTGCCGATGTTTTCGACCCGGCCAAACAGCGTGAGCGCGGGCTGCACTTTCCATTCCGCGCGCCAGTCGAACAGCGTGTATCCGGCCAGCACCTTGCTGTAAGTGCTGTCGTTGAATGACGCACCCGCGCGGCGCATCGCTACGGTGGTGGTCACGCCATAGGGCAGGTCATAGCCCAGTTCGGCATTGAACAGATGGCGCGGCGTGCGCGGCAACTGGTTGCCGTATGTTGCGGCATCGGGCGTGCGATCTTCGTTGACGACGATCGCATAATTGCCGCTGGCGAACAGATGGCTGACGCGCGCCTGCCCGGTCAGTTCCAGCCCGCGTCCTTCGGCTTTGTTGACGTTGTCATAATAGCCAAAGCCGTTGATCTTGCACGCCGGTTGCGTCGATGTTTCCGTGCAATAGGCAAAGTTGATCAGGTTGGTCGTGTGGCGTTCCCACCAGGTCGCGCCGACTTGCACCGCTTTGCCAAACAGCGCGCGGGTCGCGCCCACTTCCCAGCCTTTGGCATGTTCGGGGCGCAGCATGGTGTTGCCGTAATCGCTGTACAATTGATACAGCGACGGCGCCTTATACCCTTCATCATACGTCGCGCGCACCACGGTGGTGCCATCGTCGGGGGTATAGACACCGCCCGCGCTGAACACCGTGTTGCCGCCGAATTGCGACTGGTGATCGTACCGCACGCCGCCATTCAAGGTCAGGCCTTTCAGCGGGGTCACGCGCGCTTCGCCATAGACGCTGTTGGTATTTGCGGTTTCGGGGAACAGTTCATACGCCTGGACCGCGTCATACGGCGATCCTGTGCGCATATGCTGTTCTTCGCGTTCGGCGCCAAACACCAGGTCGATGCCGGTCGCAGGCGTCAGCGTGCCCTGATATTCATAGCGCCGGATCTTGCCGTGGCCGATGAAGGTCAGCGCGGGGCTGCCATATTGCGCGTTGATCGGCGTGAGATCCTCGCTGTCGGTCTGATCCTGCTGCACCGAAAACCGGTTTTTGAACCGCCCGTCGAACAACGCTATGTTCAGCCCGGCATATCCCGACCATTGCTTGGTCAACGCGTAATCGCCCGCGTAAATCGCCGGGTAGTTGCTGTACGTATCGGAAAAACTGTTGCGCCCGCTATCCCAATAGCCGCGCAGATCGAGCGAGACATTGGCCGCGATGTGAAACGTCAGCGTGCCGCTGGCGGCCTGGCGCGTATAGCCATTGGGCTGCGTCCCGCCGACCAGCGTGGGAATGCCCTCGGTGGTAAAGGCCGTGCCCGATATGCGCCAATCGACCAGCGAGGACGTGCCGCCAAGGCCCGCATGCGCATCGACCGTCTGATGCGAACCGGCTTCGACGCCGAAATCGCCTTGCAACGGTTTGGTCGGCGCCACCGTGGTGACATCGATGACCCCGCCCATTGCGCTCGATCCCCACAGGATCGATTGCGGCCCGCGCAGCAGTTCGACACGCGCGATATCGTCGGCAAACAGCTGCGAAAAATCAAACCCGCCATTGGTTGCGGTGGCGTCGGACATGCGCATGCCGTCGATCACCACGACGGTTTCGGCCGGATCGGCACCGCGCACGCGCAGACTGGTTACCTGGCCATACCCGCCATTGCGCGCCAGGCTGAGCCCCGGCGTGCGGACCAGCACATCGGTCAGCGCGAGCGGCTGTGCCAGCGCCAGATCGTCGGCATCGAGCACCGTAATGCTCGACGATACGCGGTCTACCGCGACCGGGGTACGCAGCGCGGTGACGAAGATGGCATCGGCACCCGCATCGGGTGAAGGCGTATCGGCCATAG
>JAYTHT010000452.1:0-3665 GCA_043732365.1 Novosphingobium sp.
ACACTTTTGATGAAAGCTATGAAAAATACGTCGATTTGATGGCGTTTATTTAGCCAGTTTCTTCCCTCGTTTTATACTGGCGACAGGATAACCACATGAGCATTTCAATTTTTAGGCAGTTATCGCAAAACACTGAGCAGATGGCTGTTCACGAGCGCGCGGAACCTTCGAAAAATCCTTCCGTGGACGCGACGACAATGAACGAAAATATCCTCATTGAACCAAACATGACTTTGCTGCAGGTCACCGATATTCGCAGAGCTGCCCGCGCGTACAATCTTGACCGGATCAGGACGCTTTGCCGCAGTGCTTACCTCGGCGGATCGGACTCGCTGATACGGGCAATGGGCCGCTACAAGATGTATGTCGATACATCTGACACCGGCATTTCCCCGCACCTTTTGCTCGATGGCTATTGGGAAATCTGGGTGACCGAGGCGATTGTCTCGCTCGTCCGTCCCGGCATGGTGGTCGCCGATGTCGGCGCCAATCTGGGCTATTTCACGCTGGTCATGGCCGATCTGGTGGGTCCGTCGGGCCGCGTTCATGCCTTTGAGCCCAACCCCGCGATGCTGCGCCACCTGACCAGAAATGTACAGGTGAACGGCTTTGCCGCGCATACCCGGGTGCATGACCTGGCACTCGCCGAAAGCGCGGGCGCGGTGCTCTTTACGGTCCCGAAGAACTCTCCGGGCGGCGGCACTTTGCAGACGTCGGCATTGGTCGCTGGTCAATCCGGGCTGGGCGAGACTACATTTCAGGTCGTTACCGCAAGGCTCGATTCACATGCCGAATGGATGCAGATAGAATTGATGAAAGTCGATGTCGAGGGCGCCGAGGAACTGGTCTGGCGCGGCGCCAAGGGCCTGCTCGACGGTGGCGCGCTGCGCACTGTCCTGCTGGAATTCAACTCCGAACGCTATGCGCATCCCGCCGATTTTCTGACCGCTATCCGTGATGCAGGATTTTCGCTCAGCGTCATTGATCACAACAACGGGATCATTCCAATACAGCACACGGCGTTGGTCGAAGATATGGCGAACCAGGAAATCATGGTCTTGCTGCAACGATGACCAGCACACCAAAGCACGCCGCGATGCAACAAAACGCGGCCCGGATCATGATCGACGGACGCAATCTCGGGCTCGAAAAGGGCACCGGGGTGGCGACCTATGCGCGCAATCTTTCGCATGAACTGCATGCCATGGGGCATGGGGTCGAGGTGCTGTATGGGTATGCCGCAGGACCTTCGCGCAATGCGCTGATGCGCGAAATCGCGTTTTTCGATAGCAACCACGGCGATCGCGACCGCATTGCCCAGGCGATCGAGGCGCTGCGCAGCCGGATGCTCGGACCGCTGGGCAAACGTGCCTATGACGTGCCCATTTCCGGCCGGGTCGTTTCGCGCACATTCAGCGCACGGTTGCCGTATTACGACCGCATCATCAATTCGCCCAATATCTTTGGCCGTAGCCAAGCGACATTCAGCGCGTGGAAAATGATGACCCGGCTGTCGATGGCGAACAAACCCGACCTCGCCCATTGGACTTATCCTTTGCCGATCCGGCTGAAAGGGCGGCCCAATATCTATACTATGCACGATGTTGTGCCCCTGAAACTGCCTTACACGACGTTGGACAACAAACGGTTCTATTTGCGCCTGATGAAGCGCATCGGCCGCTTTGCCGACCATATTGTAACCGTGTCGGAATGTTCGAAACGCGATCTTGTAGAGCTTGTCGGCATCCCCGAAGACCGGATTACCAACACGTACCAATCGGTCGATATTCCCGAAAAATTGCTCGCCAAGCCCGACGATGAAGTTGCGCGCGAAGTCGAAGGCGCGGTCGGGGTCGATTACAAAGGCTATTATCTGTTCTGGGGTTCGATCGAGCCCAAGAAAAACATCGGCCGGATGATCGAGGGCTATCTGGCCAGCAAAGTCGATGCGCCGCTGGTGATTGTCGGCGCGATGGCGTGGAAATCCGACGACGAATTGCGCCTGTTGAATGAGGAAAACATCGTTTTCCGCCGCACCGTCGAAAACGATGAATTTACCCGCAAGCGCGTGATGATCCTGCCTTACGCGCCGTTTTCGTTGCTGGTCAGCCTGATCCGGGGCGCGCGTGCAACTCTGTTCCCCTCAATTTATGAGGGGTTTGGCTTGCCCGTGCTGGAAGCGATGATGCTGGGCACGCCGGTGATTTCATCGAACACCGCCAGCCTGCCCGAGGTCGCCGCCGATGCCGCGATGCTGGTTGATCCATATGACACCACCGCGATTGCCCGGGCGATCCGCGCGATGGATGCCGATCCTGCACTCCGCGCCGATTACGCCGCGCGAGGCAAAATCCAGGCCGCGAAATTCAGCCGGGAAGCATACCGCGACAAACTGGCGCAAGTGTACGCGCGGCTGTTGTGATCGGGTTCGCGCCAGATCAGCCACCTGCAAATCGGGCGCCCGCGCATCGGTCGACGCTATTGGCGCAGATCTTTGCGCGCCATGCCATTGTGCGGTCGGCGATGATCGCCTCGTCGTTCCGGTCGGGCAGCAGCTTTATCGCCAAGATCCTTGGCCGCAACGGGCTGAAAGGCATTGACCAGGAACGGTTCAACAAAGTCGCCAATGCGCCCGATGTTGCAGCCTATCTCGATGCCAAGGCGCAGCATTTTGCCGGGCGCCTGTTCCCGGCAAAGATGATGTGGACACACCATTGCGATCTGGCGCGCGCGCTCGATCTGTCGCGCAGCAAATCGCGCGAGCTTGCGCAAAGCTTTCCCGACGCCACCTGGATCCACATCACCCGCAGCGACAAATTTCGCCAGGCGATCAGCCTGTGGCGCGCCAAGGCAAGTGGCCGCTGGCATGTCCGCGATGACAGTGACGAACCCGACATTGCCTATGATTTCGAAGGCATCGACCGGGCCAGCCGCGCGATCTGCCTGCAAGACCGGCTGTGGGATGATTTTTTTGGCGTAGCCGCGATCACGCCAATACGGCTGGTTTACGAGCAAGTGGTGGCCGATCCCGGTCTGTTGGCGCCGGCACTCGCCAGCTTTGGATTTGCGCTGATCGAGACCGAAGTGAAGCTGCGCAAGCAATCCGATGACGCCACGGAACGGCATCTCGAGCAGTATTTGACCGATCTTTACCGCCGTGGATTTTGAAACGCGCCCGGCTGAACGGTCGCGATTACCCTGAAAGGACGAGGCATCATGCAGCGCTACCTTCACACAGCAGGCATTGCTTTCGCCCTCGCCCTGACCGGGATGCCGCTGGCCGCAGAACCCGGATCCGGCCCGATCATGGACCCGGCCATGGCGATCCACCGTGGTCGGTCTGATGCGATCCGTGCAGATGAGGGGCAGGTTGATCTCGTTCGCGGCGTGCTGGTCCGCGATGGTCGGCGGTGGCAGATGCGCGGCGTCGGTATTTCTGGCGTGGTGACCCCGGTGCGACAGCTTGGCCGGCCATTTGTCGGCGCACGCCTGCGTCAGGCCCATGCCAGTTTCGGCGCGCAATTGCCGGGCCAGGTCCGTGCATTTGGCGCCGACACGGTGGTGATCAAAGTATCGCAGCCGGGGCTCGACCCGGCCAATGCGATTTACGACCCGGCCTATCGCTTCATGGTCGTGCGCGCGATCAGGCTGTTTCGGTCAAACGG
>JAYTHT010000453.1:0-3664 GCA_043732365.1 Novosphingobium sp.
CTTTCGATTACTTCACCCCGGCCATGGCACGTCGGGCACGCCCGCTCGACCATAAAGAAACCCTGTTGCGCGCGCACTTTGCCCTGGCCGTTGCATGTGTTGCAACGGCGCGCCTTGGTGCCGGGCGTGGCGCCCGATCCGGCGCACGGTTCGCACGTCTGTGACACTTCGACCGAAATTTCGGTGGTTTTGCCATGGTAGGCATCTTCCAGCGAGATTTCCATGTCATAGCGCAAATCCGCGCCGCGCCGCGCCTGTTGCCGGCCACCACCGCCACCAAATGCATTGCCGAATATGGTTTCGAAAATATCGCCCAGATCGCCAAATTCAGCGCCAGCCCCACCGCCCGCGTTCCCGCCGCCGCCTTGTTGAAACGCTGCATGGCCAAACCGGTCATACGCCGCGCGTTTCTGCGGGTCCGACAGACAGGCATATGCGTGGCTGATTTGTTTGAATTTGGATTCCGCTTCTGCATCACCCGGGTTTTTATCGGGGTGAAACCGCATCGCCAGCCGGCGATAAGAGGACTTGATGATCTTGTCGTCCGCAGTGCGTTCAACTTCGAGCAGTTCGTAGAAATCGATCTCGGCCGACATCGCGTGGGTTCCCGGTCAAGGTAACCGGCCCGCCGTTCGTTGCCCCAATGGAAGCACACGTACGACGGGCCGGATTTATTACAGGCAAGGCCTTAGATCGGGCCCCAGATCAGGCCCGGTTTCAAGCCCAAGTTCAAATTCAAGCTTTGTCGTCGACTTCCGAAAACTCGGCATCGACCACATCATCGGCCGCAGGATGCGGTGCACCCGGTGATGCCGCGCCAGCCTGTTCCTTTTCGTAGATCGCCTGACCCAGCTTCATCGCCTTTTCGGTCAGTGCCTGCGATTTGGCATTGATCGCGTCGGTGTCGCCGCTTTCAATTGCTGCTTTCGCTTCGGCCACGGCGGCCTGGATCTCTTCCTTTAGCGCGGGTTCGACTTTGTCGCCGTGTTCTTCCAACTGGCGCTCGGTTGCATGGACCAGGCTGTCGGCATTGTTGCGTGCTTCGGCGGATTCGCGACGCTTCTTGTCCTCGGCGGCAAACTTTTCGGCATCACGCACCATCTGTTCGATATCGTTATCCGACAATCCGCCAGAGGCCTGGATGCGGATCTGCTGTTCCTTGCCGGTGCCTTTGTCTTTGGCCGACACGTTGACAATGCCGTTGGCGTCAATGTCGAATGCGACCTCGATCTGCGGCACGCCGCGACGTGCGGCAGGAATGCCGACCAGGTCGAACTGGCCGAGCATCTTGTTGTCGCCCGCCATTTCGCGTTCGCCTTGGAACACGCGGATCGTCACCGCTTGCTGATTGTCTTCGGCGGTCGAAAACACTTGCGCCTTTTTGGTCGGGATCGTCGTGTTGCGATCGATCATCCGGGTCATCACACCGCCCAGCGTTTCGATGCCCAGCGACAATGGTGTCACGTCGAGCAACAGCACGTCCTTGACATCGCCCTGCAGCACGCCCGCCTGGATCGCCGCGCCCATGGCAACGACTTCGTCCGGGTTCACGCCGGTGTGGGGTTCTTTGCCAAAGAAATCCTTCACGACTTCACGCACGCGCGGCATGCGGGTCATCCCGCCAACCAGCACGACTTCATCGATGTCCTTTGGCGTCAGGCCCGCATCGGCGAGCGCCTTGCGGCAGGGTTCCAACGTGCGTTCGATCAGCTTGGCGACCATGCGTTCCAGATCCGACCGCGTGATCGTTTCGACCAGATGCAACGGGGTGGTAGCGCCACCTTCCATGCGGGCGGTGATGAACGGCAGGTTGACTTCGGTGGTCTGCGCCGAAGACAGTTCAATCTTTGCCTTTTCCGACGCTTCTTTCAGGCGTTGCAGCGCCAGTTTGTCGGTCTTGAGATCGAGCCCTTCGCGCGCCTTGAACTTGTCGGCAAGGTATTCGACCATCACGATGTCGAAATCTTCACCACCCAGGAACGTATCGCCGTTGGTCGATTTCACTTCGAACACGCCGTCGCCGATTTCCAGCACCGAGATGTCGAACGTGCCGCCGCCAAGGTCATAGACCGCGATCGTCTTGCCGTCCTGCTTGTCGAGGCCATAGGCCAGCGCTGCCGCAGTCGGCTCGTTGATAATGCGCAGGACTTCCAACCCGGCAATCTGCCCGGCGTCCTTGGTCGCCTGGCGCTGCGCATCGTTGAAATACGCAGGCACGGTAATCACTGCCTGGGTGACGGTTTCGCCCAGATAGCTTTCGGCGGTTTCCTTCATTTTCTGAAGGATATAGGCCGAAATCTGCGACGGGCTGTAATCGGTCCCACCGGCATTGACCCAGGCATCGCCATTCTTGCCCTTGACGATCCCATAAGGAACGAGGCCGGCGTCTTTTTGAGTCATCGGATCTTCGAAACGACGACCGATCAGGCGCTTGACTGCAAAAATCGTGTTGTCAGGATTGGTCACGGCCTGGCGCTTGGCCGGCTGTCCAATCAGGCGTTCGCCATCTTTGGTAAACGCAACAATCGACGGCGTCGTGCGCGCGCCTTCGGAATTTTCGATGACCTTGGGCGTGCCGCCATCCATCACTGCAACGCAGCTGTTGGTCGTGCCGAGGTCAATACCGATAACTTTAGCCATTGTTTCCCACTTCCTAAACCAATCGCGACACCGCGCCTTTGGGTCGCCCCCCTGCCGGGCGAACGACCGTCTCGCGGCTCAGATGGGCCGGATATAGGTGCGGATTGGATTGGCACAAGGGTCGTAGTGGCCTAGATGGCCCGACCATCGAAATACAATTGGGAAAGCCAGCCAATGCCTATTTTTCCATTGCGCTATCCGATCGTTGCCTTGCCGCTGGCGGTTGTCCTGCTGGCGGGCTGTTCAAAAGCGCCCGATAGCCAAAGCGCGCCGCATGATGAGGCCACCCCATCGGCGCCGGCCAGCGTGACTGCTGGTGCGCCGATCGCGCTGTCGGATGCGACGGTCCAGTTGCCCGCTGTGCCGGGTCGCCCCGCGGTTGCCTATTTCACAATGACCGCTGGCCCCGGCGCCTCCGGCGCGCTGGTATCGGTCAGCGTGGCGCATTTCGCGCGCGCCGAGCTGCATGAAAGCAAGATGCAAGGCGGTGCGATGACGATGGGCCCGGTGGACACACTGCCGATCACACCGGGTAAATCGATCGTGTTTGCGCCGGCCGGGCTGCATGTCATGCTGTTCGATGCCGACCGCACGATCAAGGCGGGCGACACGACTGACCTGACAGCGACCCTGAGCAATGGCATGACAATCACCGCCAAAGCCAAAGTCACCGCGCAAGGCGGCGATTCTGGCGGGGCTGCGATGGCTGGCATGAAGATGTAGCCGAATAATTCAAAACGTTGTTTGTCATTTCCACACACGCGGAAATGACAAACGACAGGGTGTCAGGCGTCAGACGACAGGGTAGCAAATTGGGCTCACCCCAGAATACCCGGCAGATTCAGCCCCTGTTCGCGCGCGCAATCCAGCGCGATGTCGTACCCCGCATCGGCGTGGCGCATCACGCCGGTCGCCGGGTCGTTCCACAACACGCGCTCGATCCGCCGCGCCGCCTCTGGCGTACCATCGGCGACGATCACCATGCCCGAATGCTGCGAATACCCCATGCCGACGCCGCCGCCAT
>JAYTHT010000454.1:0-3660 GCA_043732365.1 Novosphingobium sp.
TGGTCGGCGATTTCAATGTCGCGCCACTCGAATCCGACGTTTATAATCACAAGGCGTTGCTCAAAGTCGTGTCGCACACGCCGCTAGAGGTCGAAACGCTGGCACGGCTGGCGGCGGCGCACGATTGGGTCGACCTCGGCCGCAAACACATCCCGGCGCCCGAACGCAATTATTCGTGGTGGTCATACCGGTCGTATTGGCGCGACAAGGATCAGGGTCGCCGGCTGGACCACATGTGGGCCTCCCCCGCATTGGCAGCACGATCAACCGACCACCGCCTGGTCGAGGAAACCCGCAAGTGGGACCAGCCATCGGACCATATTCCGCTGATCACCGGGTTCACCGCATGAACGACACGTATCCGGGCAGCAGCCGCCGCGTGGCGCGCGCAATTGATGCGTTGCGTCATGGTTGGGCGATCCGGATCAATTCCGATGACACTGCCAATGGCGCAGCGCCGCTGGACTTGCTGCCTGCCGAAACCGGCTATGCGCAACCTGGGCTCTATGCCCCGCGCATGCTGATTTCGGCGGCACGCGCGGCCACACTTAAACTGGGCAACAGCGTGGCCTATGATCCCGCCGCACCGGTGATGATCCGCGCGGCCGGGCCGTTCAGTCTGGCCACCGCACGCGACCTGGCCGACCCGGCGCGCGATCTCGACCAACCACTGCGCGGGCCGTTCCACGCTGATGCGCTGCCCGATCTGACCATGGCGCGCACCGCGATGGAACTGGCACGGCTGGCCGGGATCCTGCCCGCGTTCCTGATCGCGACGGGCAGCGATGTCGCGGTCAGCGTCACACCGACTGACCTCGCCGCGTTTAAAGACCCGGCCTCGCTGTCGATTCAGGCGCGTGCGCGACTGCCCGTAGCCGCAACCGACGATGCCGAAATCGTCGCGTTTCGCGCGCGCGACGATCTGCGCGAACACGTCGCGCTGATCATCGGCACGCAAGACCATGATCGCGTGCCACTCGTCCGCCTGCATAGCGAATGCCTGACCGGGGACATCCTGGGCAGCCTGAAATGCGATTGCGGGCCACAGCTCGATGCGGCGTTGCACGCGATGGCCGACGAGGCGGCGCAAGGCGGCTGGGGCGTGTTGCTGTATTTGCGGCAGGAAGGGCGCGGCATCGGCCTGATCAACAAGCTGCGCGCGTATCAGTTGCAGGACCAGGGGTTTGACACGGTCGATGCCAACGAACGGCTGGGCCTGCCCAGCGAAGCGCGCGATTTTCCGGTCGCCGCGCGGATGCTCGATCTGTTGGGCGTGCCGGCGATCCGCTTGATGACCAACAACCCGGCCAAAGTCGATGCGCTGCGCGATCTGGGCGTCGACGTGGCCGAACGCGTGCCCCATGCGCTGCCGTCAAATCCGCACAACCACCGCTACCTTGAAACCAAGCGCGACCGATCCGGTCATTTGCTGACGTAATCCGGCCAGTCTCGTGGAAGATTTACCGTTTTTCGAAGCGGCGGATCCCCGCGCCGATGGTGTTGGTGCCCAGGTGAATGGGATCGCCCGACCAGTCGACCACGAACGCAGTAGCGTATTTCGCGCCCGGCACGAGGCGCGCCACATTTCCCTCGATGGTCAGGCCCGCCGCGCTATGCGCGTGGCCTTCGGGGGCATTCGAGATGAACGTCGTGCGGTTTTCCTTGTCGGGGCCGCCAACAAACCAGTTACCGCGGATCACACCGGCGGCGCCGGTCGACAGGTCGATCATGTAATTGGTCGCGTGGCCCGCCGAATCGTCAAAGCTGCTGTCGGTCACTTCGATCCGCGCCGCGCGGCTTTTGACATAGTGCCCGCCGGTTCCCGCTTCGAACCGGCTGTTGCGCACGATCACTTCGGCGTAATTGCCGAAATAGACCGAATGCGCGCACGACAAATCGCGGTCGCACCGCCCCAGCCGCGAAAAGGTCGACCGTTCGATCAGCACGCTGCCGGTGGGATCGTCGGCGGACAGAATCCCTTCCTCGCTGTCGCGGAACCAGTCCTGCCGCACCACCAGATTGCCGTGTTCCAGCCGGATGCCCGCGCCATTGCCATCGGACACGCGCTGGTTCTGGAAAATGATCCCCTCGACCCGCGCCGAACGTCCGCGCACAACCAGCGCCGCTTTGCCTTCGCAGATGGCGTTGTCGAATGTCACCTGGCCCGGCACCGTCGCCAGGAATGCGACATCGCCTTTGGTCTGGGTTGCGCAATCGCGATAGAGCCCGGGCGCGATCATGATCGTGCCGCTGCGATCGCCGATTGCATCGACCGCCGCCTGCAACGCGGCAAAACGCTGCCCGGTTTCGGCCACCATATACGGCGCGCGCGGGGTTTGCGCCAAAGCCGGGGCCAAAGTGGTGCTCAAGGCGGATACTGTCGCCAGCGCCAGAACCACAGGCAAGGTGCGCGTCATCAGGCAGTTTCCTCGGCAAAGTCGCGGATCGCGGCGATAAAACGGTCGCCATAGGCATCGCGCTTGCGTGCGCCGACCCCGCTGATTTCGGCCAGCGCGGACAAAGTCGCGGGCCGCGCTTGCGCCATTTCGCGCAAAGTAGAATCGTGAAACACCACATACGGCGGCACACTGGCCTCACGCGCGATATCGCGGCGCAGCGCGCGCAGCGCGTCGAACAGCGGATCGCTCGCTGCGTCGGCCACTGGCGCTGCGCCTTTCCGGCGCCGGGCCGATTTTTCCGCCTTTTCGGCTTTGGCGTGGACGATCATATCGACCTCGACATCGCCTTTCAGGATTGCGCGCGCATCGCCTGCGAGCATCAACCCGCCATGCTCGGTCTGGACCAAAGCGCCGCGTGCCTGCAACGCGCGGCTGACCGAGCGAATCAGCGGCGCCTCATCGGCGTCAACGATGCCAAACACGGTCAACTGGTCATGCCCACGCTGCATTACGCGATCATCGCTGGCGCCGGTCAGCACCTTTTCGACATGGCCCAACCCGAACGCCTGACCCGTGCGATACACTGCCGACAGCACTTTGCGCGCCAGTTCGGTGACATTGGTGACGGCCGGGCGATGCAGGCAATTGTCGCAATTGCCGCAAGCCTCGGGCGGGGTTTCGCCAAAGTGTTTGAGCAAGATGGCGCGCCGGCACTGCGCGGTTTCCACCAGCGTGGCCAGCGTATCCAGCCGCACGCGTTCGCCCGCCTGCCGCGCCTCGTCCAGTTCGCCCACCCGGGACCGTGCGCGCGCAAAATCTTCGGCACCCCATAGCATCAGCGCCACGGCGGGATCGCCATCGCGCCCGGCGCGCCCGGTTTCCTGGTAATAGCTTTCGATCGATTTGGGCAAGCCGGCATGCGCGACAAAGCGCACATCGGGTTTGTCGATACCCATGCCGAATGCGACGGTGGCGACCATCACCATGTCTTCGGATGCGACAAATGCGGCCTGATTGGCCTGGCGCACATCGGGCGCGAGGCCCGCATGATAAGGCAACACCCGGCGTCCGGTTTCGCCCAATTGGCTGGCAAGTTTTTCCACCCCGGCGCGCGTCGGGGCATAGACGATGCCGGGGCCGGGATGTTCGGACAGCAGCCGAGTCAATTGGCGCAGCGGGGTGTCGCGCGGGGTGATGCCATAGCGGATATTGGGCCGGTCAAACCCGGCGATGACCAGCCCGTCGCCGGGAATGCCCAGCT
>JAYTHT010000455.1:0-11666 GCA_043732365.1 Novosphingobium sp.
CTATTACAACAATTATACCGACCTCCAGACTCAGAATTTCATCAATGGGGTGCAGTTCTTCGACAACGCGGGCAAGGCCGATATCAAGGGTTTCGAAGCGGAAACAGAGATCGTGCCGATGCATGGGCTGATTCTGTCGGGTAGTTTGGCCTATACTGATTTCACCTATAAATCGTTCGTTCTGGCAGGCGAGGATGTCACCACGATCGCGCGCCCGACCTATTTTTCCAGTTGGACCGGGCGGCTGGCGGCGGCCTACAATTCGCCCGACCTGACCACCGGCGGCGCGCATCTGACCGCGATGATTGAGGGGCGCTATCGCAGCTCGTATTACCTGACCTCGACGCCCGAAGTGAACATTCTGACGGGCCGGAACGTGCTGGAGGATGTCAATCATCAGCCCGCGTACTGGCTGGTCAATGGTCGTATCGGGCTGGCCAACCTGGCGATCGGCGGAGCCCACGCCACGCTATCGGCATTTGGCGATAACATCCTTAACAAGCGTTACATCGCCTTTGGCGCGCCCGTGCTGCTGCTGACCGGGATGTACGATCGTGGTCGTACATACGGGATTGAACTGGGGGTGCGTTTCTAGCCGGGGCCCGGCGCTGCCTGGCCAACTTTGCCAGGCAGCGGTCCGTAAACTGACAGGGCCAGGAATGCATTCCTGGCCCTGATTTTTTATGCATCATGCGGTTGATCTTAAACGGCGCGAAAGTAAGGCGGCGGAGGCACCTTGTGTCAGGTTTACCCCAACAGGGTTTAGATATTCGCGCCGGTCAGATCGCGCGCCGCAATATAGCCAAAAGTCATGGCCGGGCCGATTGTGACGCCCGCCCCCGGATAGCTTTCACCCATCGCCGATGCAGCATTGTTGCCGACCGCATACAGGCCGCCAATCGGATCACCCGCCACATCGACCACTTGCGCGCGGGCATTGGTGGTCATCCCGCCATTGGTGCCGATGTCCCCGGGGTAAATCGGCATTGCATAAAATGGCGCATCGGTCAGCGGGCGCAAACATGGGTTGGGTTGATGGCGATAGTCACCATACATCTTGTCATAGGCCGCTTCGCCGCGATGGAATTCGGGGTCTTCGCCGATCGCCGCGCCTTGGTTGAACCGGTTGATGGTAACGCTCAACGTGGCCGGATCGACCCCAATCGCGCCCGCCAATTCGGCAATCGTGCGGCCTTTTTTGATGATTTTGCGCACCGCCGACGCCTGCATCCAGTCGGGGACCAGTGGCAGCAGCGGCCCCATCGGAAAGGCGTGACGATAGCGATGATCAAACACGATCCAGCTGGGGCTGGCATCGCCATGTTCGGCATGGCGGCGTGCCATCTGTTGCCCGACAATGTGATACGAAGCAGCCTCGTTAAGATAGCGATGGCCCGTTTGGTTAACCATGATGCACCCCGGCAGCGCGCGTTCGATCGTCACCAACCGCCCGCGATCTTCGCCCGGCACGTAAAACACTGGCGCAGCCCAGGCCGATTGCAGGTTCATCGTATCCGCGCCGACCGCCTGACCCGCGCGGATCGCATCGCCGGTGTTGCTGGTCACGCCGCCCGACAGCCAGGCATTGCGGTACAGCGGCGCATGGGCATCGCGCATCGTCTGGTTCTTGTCGAAACCGCCAGCCGCCAGCACCACGCCTTTGCGCGCGCGGATGCGAAACGCTCGGCCGCCGCGTTCCACCACCAAGCCCGTGACTGTGCCGTTTTCAATCACCAGCTCCTGCATTGGGGTCGATAGCCACAGCGGCACGCCCAGCTGGTTTAGCGCAAGCCGCAAACCGCCGGTCAACGCATTGCCGAGCGTCAGCCGCCGATCTTTGCGCGATGAAAACCGGAACGGCCAGTCGAACCAGTATTTGGCCATATTGCGCGCCAGCCCGGTGGCCCAGCCCCTGGTGCGGTAAAGCAGCAGGTACGTTTCGGCGAACGTCCAGTTGAGATAACCGAACAGGCTGGCCGCTGGCGAAGGAAACCGCTGCGTCTTGAGATCATCGCCCAGCAATTTGCCATCCAGCAATTCGGGCAGATGCGTGCGGTATCCGGTTAGCGATCCGCCGGGGTTTTCAGCGTGATAATCGGGATACGGTTGCGCGGTATAGACGACCTGGGTGTTGGCGGTAACCCAGCGCAGCATGGCTGCCGCATTATCGACATAGGCACGGATATTGGCATCGGGCACATTGGCCGCCGACAACCCGCGCACATAGCGGAATGCATCATCGAGATTGTCCTCAAATCCGGCGGCCAGCGCCTGATCGCTGCCCGGAATCCAGATGCCCCCGCCCGATGTTGCACTGGTCCCGCCCCATTGCGCGGCCTTTTCGATGATCAGCACTTCGGCACGGTTTTTCGCCGCAACGAGCGCGGTCAACATGCCGCCAGCGCCCGAACCGACCACCACGATATCGACTTCCTGATCCCAATTGCTGCTCATTGTCACCCCACCGCTCGGCGATTCCGCAGGCCAATTGGCCATTTCGGAATTCTCTTACGCATTTCTTTGACGCAAAGTTCGGCTCTACTTGCCATCCTGTCAACACCATGCGTAGAATGTGCATAAATAATCTACGAACAATATAAGTGGGAGAGATATGACCAGTCTGGTAGGGAAAGTAGCGCTGATCACCGGCGCAGGGCAAGGCATTGGTCAGGGCGTGGCGCTTGCCATGGCCGGGGCGGGCGCAATGGTCGCTGTCGCCGGGCGCACATTGGCCAAAGTCGAAACCACCGCCGCGATGATCCGCGAACGCGGCGGCACCGCGCTGGCGCTGGACTGCGATGTGAAAAACGCAACCGATCTTGCCGCGATTATCGAACGCACGGTGGCCGACTTCGGCGGGATCGACGTGCTTGTCAACAATGCGCAAGAGGTCCCGCTGGGCAGGCTCGACGATGTGACGGATGCCGCATTTCTGGCCGGGTTCGAATCGGGTCCGCTGGCCACGATGCGCCTGATGAAGCTGGCGCGGCCGCACTTGGTTGCGCGCGGAGGGGGCACGATTTTCAACTTCGCATCATCCGCCGGGATCCGCTGGGACATGACCGGCTATGGCGCTTATGCTGCGGTGAAACAGGCGATCCGCGCACTGACCCGTGCGGCGGCAGCGGAATGGGGCGGCGAAGGCGTGCGCGTCCTGACCATCGCGCCGCATGCCGAATCGCCCGGCCTCAAGGGATGGATCGAACACAACCCCGATGAAGCACAGGCGTTTTTCCGCACGATCCCGCTGGGCCGCGTCGGGTCGCTGGAGCAGGACATCGGCCAGGCTCTGGTCGCGCTGTGTGGCAGCGACTTGGCCTATCTGACCGGCGCCACCATTCCGCTCGACGGCGGACAGGCCAATTTCGACTGAACGAAACCCGATCGAAAAGGTGTCAGATGGAAAAGGTGATTGCCGCGCTTTGGGCCCCCACGGATGCGCCGCGCGAAGTCTATGCCGACCTGCTGCTGACCAGCCTTCCCCGGGCGCTGATTGCGGCGGACGCCCGGCATGTGCGGATCAATGTGCGGGATGAGGCAGTGCGTGCGGGCGCCGCGCTGGTACAATCGTGGCAGGCCCCCCAACAGACCGCGATTGCGCAATTCTGGCTGCCATCGGCCAATCCGCGGTTTCGCGCCGCGATCGACGCGGCGCTGGCCGACCACTGCGATCGGTTTGCGCTATGGCTGGTCACCGAATCAGCGATCATTGCCAATACGGCGCATGCCCCGCAGTCAGACCAGCGAACTTTGGGCCAACAAACCATGGGCCAGAGAACTTGGGGCCAGAGAACCTGGGGTTGGAGCCAGGCCAGTTTTATCAGCTTTCGCCCCGATCTGACTCGCGCCGCCGCGCTGGACCAGTGGCACGGCCACCACACCCGCGTGGCGATCGAGACCCAGGCCAATTTTGAATATATCCAGAACTTGATCGTGCGCCCGCTGACCCCCGATGCCCCGCCGTATGACGCCTTTGTCGAGGAATGTTTTGCGATCGAAGCGCTGACCGAGCCAGCAGCATTTTTTGACGCCGTGGGTGATCCGGTCCGGTTCGAGGCCAATCTGGCGACGATGATGGCCAGTTGCCAGGGGTTCATCGATTTCACCCGGATCGATATCATGCCAACGTCTCAACACGATTTCGCGCTGCGCGATTGACCGTTCCATGGATATGGCCCCCACCCTGCTGGCTCAAGCGCATACGCCTAACGGGCGCGCTGAACTGGTCGAATGGCAGTGGCCGACGATGGTGAATTTCGCACGGAGCGAAACCGACCTGATGATCGAAATGTCGCTGCCCCCGTTTGCGGCCGATGCGTCCGCCTGCCTGCCGCAGATCGATCCCAATCGGCGCTGCATCATGGGCACGCTGTTTCTGCGCTGGCCCGATGTCATGATCAGCGGGCGCGCCGAAGGGGGCCATATCCGCGTCGTGCGCTGTGTGTTTTCGGGCGAACAGGCGCGTCTCCTGATGGCTGGGCAGCCCGATCCCGATGCGGCATTCATCCGGTCGCTGCTGGCGATCCGCAACGAACCGCTGCGCACGCTGATGCACCTGTTGCGGCGCGAGCTGTCCAATCCACTGGATCGCTCGGCGGCAGCGGTCGCGGCGCTGGTCGATTTGATCGCGGTTGAATTGGGCCGGTTGATCCGGCTCCAGACCCAACGCGCGAGCACCGCAAAGACAGGCACTGGACGAACAGGCACTGGACGAACAGGGACTGGACGAACAGGGACTGGCCCAACCAACGCCGGCCGGTTGGCGGCATGGCAATTTCGCCGCATCCGTGAACGGTTGAGCCATGCTGGCCCGGCGCCAGGGGTCGCCGAACTCGCCGCGCTGTGCGGGATCAGCACGCGCCATTTGCACCGTCAGTTTTTGGCGCTGACCGGCGCGACGGTGGCCGATTATGTGGAAGCCACGCGCATCGAACAGGCCAAGCGTCTGCTCGACGGGCGCGACCACCCTATCAAGGCCATCGCCCAGGCCTGCGGGTTTGCCCATGCCAACAGCTTTGCCCGCGCCTTTCGCCGATCGACCGGGCTGAACCCGCTGGCCTTTCGCCAGCGCGGGCACGACAGCGCCGCACTTATTACAACATATTGAATCATAAGGATACGAACATGAACCATGCAAAAGTCGCGCTGGTCACCGGCGCCAGTCGCGGGGCCGGGGCCGGCATCGCACGCGGTTTTGGCGAGCTGGGCTATACCGTCTATGTCACCGGCCGGACGATCACGCCGGGCGCTGCGCATGGCTGGGATGGATCGGTCCTGCCCGGCACTGTCGCGCAAACCGCGCAGAATGTGACCCAATTGGGCGGAACAGGCATTCCCGTAGTCTGCGACCATGCCGACGATGCGGCAGTCGCCCGCCTGTTCGAACAGATCGGCGATGAAGCCGGTCGGCTGGACGTGGTGGTCAACAATGCCGCGTTCATCCACGACCAGTTGATCGAGAAAAAACCGTTCTGGGAAAAGGATCTGGCAGCCCAACAGATCCTCGATGTCGGTTTGCGGTCGGCCTATGTCGCCAGTTGGCACGCTGCCAGGATCATGGTGCCGCAAGGGTCCGGCCTGATCGCCATGACCAGCTCATTTGGCGCGAGCTGTTACATGCATGGCCCCGCTTATGGCGCGCAAAAGGCCGGCCTGGACAAGCTGGCGCACGATATGGAGCACGATCTGCGCGGCACCAGGGTCATCGCGGTATCGCTGTGGCTGGGCATGCAGATCACCGAACGCAGCCAGATCGCCGCCGGGACAAATCCCGAACAATACGAGGGATTTCTGGCGATGGCGGAAAACCCCGAATTTTCAGCGCATGTCATTGATGCAATCGATCGCGCGCCCAACCGCGATGCGCTGTCAGGCGAAACGCTGATCGTCGCCGAAATCGCACAACAGCTGGGCGTGACCGATCGCGGCAAACAGCCGCCATCGCACCGCGCAATGCTGGGCAGCCCGCGGACGAAGAATCCCGCTGCGGTTTACTGAGCCAGGCCAATCAGGGGAGAAACCGCAATGACCGACGTAACATCCGAATTGCATACCGCGCTCGACTTCACCGGCAAGACCGTGCTCGTCACTGGCGGCGGGGTGGGCATCGGGCGCGCCATTGCCGAGGCATTTGCGGGCGCAGGCGCGCGGCTGGTGATCGCGGAAATCAATCCCGAGCGCGCCGATGCGGTTGAGGCCGCGCTTCCCGGGGCACGGGTGATCCGTTGCGACGTGTTGAAACGCGGGGTCCCTGCGATGGTGGCCGGTCGCATCGCGGGCGACAGTGGCCGGCTCGACGTGCTGGTCAACAATGTCGGGCATTTTTTGCATGCCAAACCGTTTGCGACGATGCGCGAGGACGAAATCGACGACGTGCTGGATATCAACATCGGGCAATTGTTACGCATGACCCATGCGATGATCCCGCTGTTGCGGCACGGCGCGCCAGGATCCTCGATCATCAACGTGAGTTCGATCGAGGCGTTTCGCGGCATTCCCCACTGTTCGATTTATGCCGCGGCCAAGGCCGGGATCACCGGTTTTACCAAAAGCCTGGCGCTCGAACTCGGGCCGGAGGGCATCCGGGTCAACGACATTGCGCCCGAAACCACCGACACTCCCCAAGTGGCGCTCGATTTTATGATCCCGCCGGAAAACCGCGCGCATGAACAGCGCTGGATCCCGCTGGGCCGGTTTGGCCGCCCGGCCGATTGTGCGGGTGCCGCGCTGTATCTGGCCAGCCCGCTGGCCAGCTGGGTCACCGGCACCGCGATCCATGTCGATGGCGGCGCGCTGGCGGCATCGGGCTGGTACCGCACCCCGCAAGGTGAATGGTCGAACGTACCGCTGATTTCGGCCAACGGGCTGGTCGTGCCAGAGTCGGTGCAATGAGCGGCGCCGATCTCGCCGCATTGCGTGTGACCGCGGAAATCTATGCCCGGGGCGCCGACCGCCGGGACAAGGCGGCGTGGCGCGCGGTCCTGACTGACGACATCGAAATTTTCGGCCCGGGTTTTGCCATCGCGGGGCTGGATGCCAATCTTGGATCGATCGACCATCTTGCGCATGCCTTCATCGCCACGCGGCACATTGTCCACGATATCGACGCAGTGATCGATGGCGACACCGCGCGCGGCGAAACCCGGTCGACCGCCGAGCACCGGATTGCCGGGGGCGAAGGCAACGACATGTTGTTGGTCTGGGCGATCCGGTATCAGGACGTGTGGCGGCGGGATGGCGGGGTGTGGCGCTTTACCCGGCGTGAGCTGGTGCTGGATTGGGAAGAACTGCGCCCCGTGCGTAATGTTGGTGGCGGGTCATGACCGCGCTGACCGGTCAGACGATGTTTGTGACGGGTGCGACCGGCGCGATTGCCGAAGCGTGCGCGTTACAACTGGCGCGCGATGGCGCAACACTGATGCTGATGGCCCGGCGCGCCGCTGGTCTGGAGGCGACGATCGCGCGCATCTGTCAGGCGGTGCCCGGTGCGCATGTGCATGGCGTGGCTGGAGATGCGCTGGACGGCGATGCCGTGCGCGCGGCGCTGGCCTCCGCGCATGCCATCGCGGGCCGGCTCGATGCGGCCTTTGCCACTGTCGGTGGTGGCGGATTCAAACCCCTGATCGACCACACCGAGCAGGATTTGCGCGATGCGTTCGACACCAATGTCGTCTCGGCATTTCACGTGATCGTCCACGCCGCGCCGCTGATGCGTCCGGGTGGGTCGATCGTGTGTCTGTCATCGGGCGCCGCGGTGCTGACGTTTCGCCATCTGGCCGCCTATCACGTGGCCAAAGCCGCGCTCGAAGGGCTGGTGCGCATGGCCGCCGACGAATTGGGGCCATCGGGCATCCGGGTCAACGCGATCCGTCCCGGGCTGACACGATCGGGCGCAACCCAAGCCATGTTCGATGGCGGGGCAACCCCGGCTTTCATTCCCGAATACCCGCTCGGCCGCTTGGGCGAAGCGGACGACATGGCGGGCGCCGTGCGCTTTCTGGCCGGACCCGAAAGCGGCTGGATCACCGGGCAATGCATCGCGGTCGACGGCGGCAATTTGTTGCGCCGCAGCCCCGATCTCGCCCCGCTGCCAATCGTAAATCCATCTTATCACGGGAATTTATCATGAAAGTTCTGGTTGTCGGCGGGACCGGCGCGCTGGGCGGCCATGCCGCATTGCACCTTGCAGCCAAAGGTCATCAGGTCACCATTACCGGCCGGGGTGCAGGCGCCAACCCGGCCACGCCACTGGCCGACCTGGGCTATATGCGCGGCGATTTTGTCCAGGGTGATTTCACGGTAGAACGGCTGCGCGGATTTGACTGGGTGGTGTTTGCCGCGGGCAATGACCCGCGCCATGTTCCACCGGACGAGGATTTTGGAGCATGGTTGCGTCGTGCCAACCATGTCGCGCTGCCCGCGTTCTTTGCCACCGCGCGCGACGCCGGGGTGTCACGCGCGGTGCAACTGGGCAGTTTCTACGCGCAGGCCGCGCCCGACCTTGTCGCAGGCAATGTCTATATCCAGTCGCGCAAAGCCGCGTGCGAAGGCGCACGGGCAGAAGGCCGTCCCGGGTTTGATGTGATCAGCGTCAACGCGCCCTTCATGGTCGGCACCGTGCCCGGCCTGCCCTCGGCGATCTTTGATCCGTATGTGCAATGGGCCAAAGGGCTGATCCCGATCCCCGTTTACGCGCCAACCGGCGGCACAAATTTCATGTCGTTCGAATCGCTGTCCGAGGCGATCGCGGCTGCGCTCGAACATGGCGAGCCGGGCCGGGCATATCTGGTGGGCGATGAAAACCTGACTTTTGCCCAGTATTTTCAGCTATTTTTCGACGCCGTTGGGCGTGGTGATGTCCACGTTGCTGCGATCGATCAGGAATTGCCGCTGTTGCCTGATGTCGCCATTCCACAAGGGCGCGGAAATTTCATCGCTTATGAACCCGACGCTGGCGAAACCGCGCTGCTCGGCTATCGTCGGCATGACATCACCAATGCCGTGCGCGATATCGTCTCGCAATTCGCCTAAAAAACACGGAAAAATAGGAACGGGAAGAGGCCGCCATGACACTCAATCCACAAGTCGAGACTTTGCTTGGCTTTTTTGCGCAGATGCCGCCGGTCGATTGGGGCAATGTCACCGCCGCCGAAGTGCGCGCGGGCAATGACAACCCAATGCAGATGGGCCTCCCGCCCGCGGTTGCCAGTGTCCGTGATGTGGCCATGGATTTGCCCACACACACGCTACCCGCGCGCCTTTATATCCCCGAAGGCGCAGGCGCCAATCCGCCGCTGGTCGTTTATTACCATGGCGGCGGGTGGGTCGTGGGGACAATCGAAACCCATGACGGCACGTGCCGCGCGCTCGCCAATGCCAGCGGCGCGGCTGTCCTGTCGGTCGGCTATCGCCTGGCGCCCGAGGTGGCGTTTCCCGGCCCGCTGAACGATTGTTTCGATGCGCTGATCTGGGCGCACGCCAATGCCGCCACGCTGGGCATCGATGCCGCGCGGCTGGCGGTCGCAGGCGATAGCGCGGGCGGCAATCTGGCGGCGGCGGTCGCCATTCTGGTACGCGACAAAGGTGGCCCGACGCTGCGTCATCAACTGTTGATTTATCCGGTCACCGACACTGATTTCACCCGCGCGTCGTATGTCGAAAATGGCGCCGGCAACTACTTTTTGTCGACCGTGATGATGCAATGGTTCTGGAACCATTACCTGGGCAAGGCGCCAGGCGGCCATGTCGATGGTGCCACCGTGCTGACCGCCGCCGATCTGACCGGGCTGCCCCCCGCGAGCGTCTATGTCGCGCAGTACGATCCGTTGCGTGATGAAGGCGTGGCTTATGCCGAGGCCTTGAAAAAGGCGGGGAATGCCGTCACTTGCGAAGTCGCGCCGGGCATGATCCACGGCTTTTTCTCGATGTTCGAAGCGGTGCCCGATGCCAGCGCCTATATCGTCAAGGCTGGCGCCCAGATGAAGGCTGCCTTTGCCTGAAACATGCGCCGTTCCCGCCAATCCAGGCGGAAACGGCGTCATCGATCAGAACGCGGTATTGCCGCCGTCAACGACCATCGCGTGGCCAGTGACAAAGCTGGCCGCGGGTGAACACAACCATACGACCGCCTCGGCAATTTCCGCCGCAGTGCCCATCCGCCCCATCGGCGTCATCCCATCGATCAGCGCCTTTAACGCCGGGTCGGCCATCAGTGGCGCGGTCATCGGGGTTTCGATCACGCCGGGGCACACCGCATTGACGCGGATGCCACCCTTCGCCCAGCGCAGCGCACCGTGACGGGCGAGCCCAACCACACCATGTTTGGCCGCGACATAAGCCGGTTGCCCGGGATTGCCGACCAGCCCGTTGATCGACGCGGTGTTGACGATCGCCCCTCCCCCGCGCGGCAGCATGACGGCGGCCTCTTCGCGCATACAGCGCATCACGCCCGACAAATTGATGCCGATGTTCCGTTCCCAGATCGCATCGTCGTATTCATCATCGCCCATCCGGTTGATCCCGGCATTGTTGAACGCGCAATCGAGCCCGCCAAAGCAGCCAACCGCAGCGGCAACCATCGCCTTGACCTGATCCGGTTTGCTGACATCGCATGC
The DNA here is from genome assembly GCA_043732365.1 of Novosphingobium sp. Classification (GTDB taxonomy): domain Bacteria; phylum Pseudomonadota; class Alphaproteobacteria; order Sphingomonadales; family Sphingomonadaceae; genus Novosphingobium. Next base: position 10,614 of record JAYTHT010000455.1, read on the forward strand.
GAAGAAACTAGCCCGGCCGCCTGCCGCCTCGATCAACGCGACGGTCTCTGCCCCGCTGGCTTCATTGACATCGCTGACCAGCACCGCCGCGCCCGAATGCGCAAAAACCAGCGCGGTCGCGCGGCCGATACCCCCGCCCCCGCCGGTTACCAATGCGACTTTGCCATCGAGCCCATAATTGATTGTCACGCGAATCCTCTCTATTTCTCGTAGAGTAGAGATTACGCATTGACGCAAATCAAGCTTAATAACGTAAATAAATCACATATTGCGAAATATATGAGAACGCACCCACTCGATCGTCGTGCTGTCATTGCCCAGCCGCGCCTGGCCCAGCACCGCCGACCAGTACCCTTCAGAGCCGTCGGCCAGCCGCCATTCGTGCAATCGTCGGGTCAGCAATTGCAGATCGTAATCGGCGCTGATGCCGATCGCGCCGTGCACCGCATGCGCGCTGTTAGCAACGCGCGCGGCGGCGATCGACGTGGTGATTTTGGCGCTCGCGGCACCCAGCGGCGGCACAGGCATGCCCCACGCCGCGCCAAGCCGGGCGGCCAAGCGGCAGGCAATCATGTCCTGCGCCATGACCGCGAGCAAGTGTTGCACCGCTTGCTGGCGCCCGATCGGCTTGCCAAATTGCACGCGATCGTTGGCATAGCCGGTCGTCATGGTAGTCAGGCGCGCCACCGCGCCCGCGATCAGCGCCGCGCGACATACCGCCGCCGTCGCGCGCAATCCACCGGCGGGGCGGTCCAGCACCGGTCCGTGCGGCGTGCCCGACAGCTGTGCCGCGCTCGAACCATGCACCCCGGTCGGTTGCGGATTCAGCGCAACCAGCGGCGACAGCACGAGCGCCGTGCCGGTATCGACCAATGCATGATCGGCCAGCAGCGCGCCAGTCACCGGCTGCGCCAGCGATGCGGCGAGCGCGATCGGCCCGGCGGGCGCCGCGATCCCGGCCCGGGCCAGCAATGCGCGCGCCACCATGGTATCGGCCACCGGCAACGGCAGGGCATGCGCACCCAGTGCCTCAATCAGCGGCGCAACCTGGCC
>JAYTHT010000456.1:0-3602 GCA_043732365.1 Novosphingobium sp.
GGGGCGGGTGATTTTGGCCGGGTCGCGCTTCATGGTTTTATCGTCGTGGTAGAATCCGGCGTGCTGATGATGATCGCAATGCGGCTTGAACTGTTGCTGGTTGCGCGCGCCGGGGCGCTGGCCGCCGCCGCGCAGATCGAGCGAATTGCCGCGCATGATCGCGCAGAGCGAGCCGCCGAGCAGGATCTGGTGGTCACCGCGATTGCCGATGGCTTGCGCAGATTGGCTTCGGGCAATCTGGGTGGGCGGATCACGGCGGGGTTTCCCCCGGCGTTTGAACCCTTGCGGATCGATTTCAACCAGACGCTGGTCGATCTGGACGCGATGGTCGGGCGGGTCGCCCGCGCGTCAAGCCAGATCCGCACCGGTACCAGCGAAATCCGCACCGCATCCGAAGATCTGGCGCATCGCACCGAGGCGCAGGCGAGCACGGTCGAACACGCGATGTCGACGATTACCTCGCTGGTCGGCGTGGCGCGCGATACGATGACGCGCGCCGAGGCGGCCAATAGCGCAATCCAGCAATCGGGCGAACGCGTCCGCATCGGGCACGAAGTTGTCGCCAGCGCGATTCTGACGATGGAAAAAATCCAGCAATCGTCGGGCGAAATTGGCCAGATTGTCAGCCTGATCGACGGCATCGCGTTTCAGACCAATTTGCTGGCGCTGAATGCCGGGGTCGAGGCGGCGCGTGCAGGCGATTCAGGGCGCGGCTTTGCCGTCGTCGCCAACGAAGTGCGGGCTTTGGCACAGCGCAGTGCCGATGCCGCGCGCGATATCAAATCGCTGATCACTGCCTCGACTGCGCTGGTCGGTGAAGGGGTCGAACTGGTCGGACAGACCGGCGTGGTGCTGCGTGATGTGGTTGGCGATGTCGGAGCGTTTGCCGAAACGATGGGCGAAATCACCGGCGCGGTCAGCGATACCGCGCGCAATCTGGCGCAAATGCGCGAAACGTTTGGCGCGCTCGACGCCACGACACAGCGCAATGCGGCGATGGTTGAACAAAGCCATGCGGCGCTGCATTCATTGGCAGCAGAAACGGGCATATTAGTCGATGCGGTCAAACGGTTTTCGAATTCGGACGGCGAAGGTCGCGCACGCCGCGCGGCCTGACTCATAGACAAAATCTATGGCTATCATCGAAAAATGACGTCTAGCATGATGGGTGTCTGATCGGTCATTCTTATGTTGCACTGCAAAAGGGCAACGGGGAATCATCGCAATGACAGTTGGCAACTCGGTGTCGCGCCGGACCGCGGTTTACGCCGCAACATCTGCAATTGCGCTGTTGCTGGCGCCCGGACCGGCTCTTGCGCAAGTTGCACCTGCCGCTGACGCTCCCGCACCAGACACAGCGGGCAGTGAAATAATCGTCACCGCGCAAAAACGCAGCGAAGACATTCGCACCGTACCGATCAGCCTGTCGGTGCTGTCGGGCAACGCGCTGAACGACCAGAAAATCGCCAGCTATGACGATCTCAGCCGCGCAATCCCCGGCGTCGCGTTCAATACGGTTGCGGGCGAAGAAGGCCGTACCAATATCGTCATTCGCGGGGTCAGTTCCACATCGGGCGCCTCGACCGTCGGGCTGTATCTTGATGACGTGTCGATCACCGTACCCAATTTCTATCGCGATGGATCGATCGAGGTCCGCCTGCCCGATTTCGAACGGGTCGAAGTGTTGCGCGGCCCGCAAGGCACGTTGTACGGCGACAGCTCCGAAGGCGGCACGATTCGTTATATCACCAGCCCGGCGAGCGCGGACAAATTCGGCGCGACACTGACCGGCGACTTGTCGGCCACCGAACACGGCGGCGCCAACACGGCCACAACCGCCACAATCAATTTGCCGGTGATCGCCGACAAGCTGTCGATCCGGGCCAGTGTCAATTATCAGACGGACAGCGGTTGGATCGATCATTATTCGCAAAGTGGCGCGCTGCAACAGCTTGGCGTCAACAGCGCCCACAGCCTGACTGCGCATGTCAGCGCGACCTATACACCGGATTCGACGCTGACGATCACGCCAGCGTTCTTTTACCAGCACGCCGTCAACGACGACAACGCCGCGTTCTATCCGGCGCTGGGCTTGTGGCAGCAGAACAAGGAAGTCGCCGAGCCGAGCCAGGACACGTTTGCGTTGGGCAGTTTGACGATCAGGAAAACGATGGGTTTTGCCGATCTGACCTCGGTCAGCGGATACTACCGCCGCATTGCGGCGCGACAGGAAGACGGCACATATTTCAACAGCACCGCCTTTGCGCTGTTTTTCCTCGATCCGATCTACCCGCAGTATCAGCCGCAGAATGACGGCAATATCGCCAACCTGCCCTCGGTAGTCCACATTCACACGCAATATGAACAGTTTAGCCAGGAATTGCGGATGTCGTCCAACGACACGAGCGCGGGGGCGAGCTGGTTGAAATGGGTCGCCGGCGCCTATTACGCAACGCAAAAGGTCCACAACACCGATTACCAGACAATCGGCGGGGTCAATTCGGTTTTCCAGTCGATTTATGGCACGACGATGGAAAATTCGTTGGTCGAAACCGCCTATGGCAACCCGAATTATGGCGAGGCAGGGGGCGGCCCGGCAATCACGCTGTTTCCGGGCGACATCGACGAAAGCGATGATCGCACATATCGCCAGCAGCAGTTCGCGGTGTTTGGCCAGGCCAGCATCGCCTTTGCAAAGGGCTGGAAACTCGATCTGGGCGCGCGCTATTCCGCAGCGCACGAAGATTATATCTCGGTGGAAACCGGGTTCTATCAGATCGGCAACCTTGGCTATCAGACCTCCGGCCAGCCGGCATCGGCACCGTATTTGCAGGATGCAACCAGCCATGCGTTCCTGCCCAAAGGCACGCTGTATCATGATCTGGCGCCGACCAGTTCGGTCTATGCCTCGGTCGCAAAGGGCTATCGCCTGGGCGGACCGACCGGACCGATCGTGTTTGGCCCCACATCGGTGTGCAGTGGCGATTTCCAGGCGATTGGCCAGACGAGCCAGCCGACGCGTTTTGAAGGCGACAGCCTGTGGACTTATGAAGTCGGATCAAAGAACGAATTCATGGGCCATCGCATCCGGGTCAATGCCTCTGGCTATTTGACCAACTGGAAAAACATTCAGCAGCAGATTTATCTGCCGACTTGCGGCTATTACTTCACCAGCAATGTCGGCGATGCGCGGATCTGGGGCGCCGAGGCCGATATTTCAGTCAAAGTGATGAACGGATTTTCGCTCAGTGGCACGGCCAGCGCCAACAATGCGAAAATCATCCGCTCAAACAACCCGATCGACGTTGCTGTCGGGCAACATCTGATCGACGTGCCCGGCTTTACCGCGTCTGCCGGGCTCAATTATCTGCACGAGGTCACGGCGACGGCGGCGTTGGTCGGGCTGGTGAATTATGCCTATACCGGGCACAGTTACGGCAGCTATCTGCTAACCGATACCAATTACTATAACCCCGGCTATAGCGTGGTGAATGCCAGCCTGGGACTGCGGTTTGGCCCGCATCAGATTTCGATTTACGTCAAGAACCTGCTCGACGACAAGACGATCATCCAGCGCCCGCAGATCAACACCGTGACCGAAG
>JAYTHT010000457.1:0-3592 GCA_043732365.1 Novosphingobium sp.
GGGTAGAAATGCAGCCGCGCGCGTCCATGTAAAGGCCCCAGTCCCGCCGTAAAGGCGTCGACCATTTTGTCCGGCCCGACATTACCCAGCGAGTTCGCAACCGAAATACCATATTTTTTCATGACGGTCGTCGATGCACTTACGCCGCAGCGCGCGGCAAATGACAGCAGCCGCTTGATGCCTGCTGGTCCCGGCACTCCGATCCGCGCAATATGGCATGTACTTGACGTTGCGCGACAAAGCAGCACGGCGTAAAGTTCTGATGCTGGTCAGCAAGTTCGATCATTGCCTTGGCGACTTGTTGTATCGGAACCGCACCGGTGAATTGAACATGAACGTGGTAGGTATCGTCGGCAATCACCCACAAAAGGCGCTCGCGATCTCGATGGTCGGCCTCGTTCCCTATCACTATTTCCCGATCACCTGCGATATAAAGCCGCAACAGGAAGCGCAGATCCGCGAGGTCGTGACAAACAGCGGCGCCGAACTGGTGGTGCTGGCGCGTTATATGCAGATCCTGTCCGACCACATGACCGCGTTTTTGTCGGGCCGGTGCATCAACACCCATCATTCATCATTCATTCCTGCCCGGATTCAAAGGCGCCAAACCCTATCATCAGGCGCATGCACGCGGGGTCAAAATGATTGGCGTGCCATGTCCACCTGAAATAAGCGAAATCAGCGCATCGAACGCAGGCTTGGTGCCTTCCCATTGCTTGAATTGCGCGCGTGACATACCGTTGGGCAGCATCATCGCACAAATGCACACCAGCGCATCGATCGCCTCTGGCGCCAGTTCCGCGGCTTACCTGATCACCAGCCCGCCCCGGCTATGTCCGGTCAGAATTACCGGGCGTTGCACCGCCGCACGACACAAGTCGGCAACAAATTCGGCCCAGCCCGCCAGAGTCACTGCGCCCAGCGCCGCCTCGTCACCACCCATCCCGGGCAGATCTGGCGCGGCGACGGTGTGCCCGGCTTTCCCCAACACCGCGCGCACTGCATCAAAGCTCCACCCGCCATGCAACGATCCATGGATCAGAACGAAAGTCGCCACTGCCGCCTAACCGAGCCCGCGCACGCGGATGGCACTGTTTTTCATAATCACCGGCAGGACTTCTTCCTTGTACCCGACTTCGCGTGCCGCCGCGATCCATTTGGCCGGATGGATCAGCGGAAAATCGCTGCCAAACAGCATCTTTTTGCGTAATTGCGTGTTGGCATACTGGATGATCTGCGGCGCAAAATACTTCGGGCTCCATCCCGACAAATCGATAAACACGTTGTCCTTGTGCAGCGCCACCCACAGGCTTTCATCGACCCACGGCCAACTTGGATGGGCCAGGATGATTTCCATTTCGGGGAAATCGACCGCAACATCGTCGACCAGCATCGGCTGACCATATTTCAACCGTACCCCGCCACTGCCGCGCATTCCGGTGCCCATACCTGCCCGGTGTGAAAGATCGCAGGCAGTTTGTAGTGGTTGATCACTTCATAGATCGGATAGCCCACGCGATCGCCGGGCGGACAATCCTGCATGATGTGGTGAAATTTGAACCCGCGCACGCCATGATTTTCGATCAGGTCGCGTGCCTCGCGCGCGCCCGGCTTGCCCTTGCGCGGGTCGATCGAGGCGAACGGAATGCGGACATCGGCATTGGCGGCGGCATATTCGGCGATTTCATAATTCGACACGCGTTTGGCGCCAATGCCGGTTTCGCAATTGACCGTGAACAGACAGAATGCAATCTGTTGTGCGCGGTAAATCTCTATGATCTCGGGAATTTTTGGCCGTTCGCGCGGCACCTTGAAATCGGCGCTGGCGGCATCGAAATACTGCGCCATCACCGGGTCTTCGGGGTCGTGGCACGATACTTCGACATGAACATGCATGTCGATGGCGGAAATACCGGACAAGTCGATCGGCATTGCAGAACTCTCTCACCAGCCGCGGCCAGGATACCCCTGCTCAGCCCGCACATCATCACATCTGGATAATCACGGTCTTGGTTTCGAGATAGGCCACGACCCCGGCGCGGCCCTGTTCGCGGTAAATGCCTGATTGCTTGTATCCACCAAACGGCAGCGCGGTGTCGATCATGGCGTGGCAATTGCCCCAGTTGATTTCGGACAGCCCGAATTGCGCCTCATCGGCGGCAATCGCGATGTCACAGCCAAACAGCGGGCCATAACCACCACCAAAGCACCAACCGTTGATCATTGCCACGGTCGGTTTTTCATACCAGCGCAACCGTTCGAACCAGCCATAGGATTCGCGCTGCGACTTGCGGATTGCGCCTAGGCCCAAGGCTTCGTTTTCGCAAAAATAATCCTGCAAATCCATCCCGGCGGTCCACGCAGCGTCCTCTCCGGTCAGCACAAGCACGCCGACGTTGTCGCGGAATTCCAGCTCTTCCAGCACCTTTTTCATCTGGCGATTGAGTTTGGGATTCATGCAATTGCGCTTTTCGGGGCGGTTGAAATTCACCCACGCAATGCGGTCTTCGACGCGGTACGCGCCGGTATCTTCCTCGCTCCGCGGGGTACCGGTTTCGCTCCGCTTTGGCATGTCATCCTCTTTCGTGTTCTGGCTGTTATGATATGACGAATATCAATATTATTGTTATTGTAAGTAACTTTCCGCGCTTCCTGTAAGGACCAAAATCGATGACTGATGTTCTGCGCCATCGTCCGGGCTATACCTTGCGCCGCGCCGCCAATGCGATGATGGGCGAACTGGCACGCCGGCTGGGCACAATCGATTTGCGCATTGCCGAGGCATCTGTGTTGCTGCTGGTCGATCAGCGGCAGGACACCACGGCAAGCGAAATTGGCCGTATTCTCGACATCCAGCGGGCAAATATGGTGCCGTTACTCGGCCGCCTGGCACAGGCCGGGCTGATCGAACGTCGCCCGATCGATGGCAAATCGCAAGCCGTGCTGCTGACTGCGCTGGGCATGCAACGCCGCGCGCAGGCGGATGCCATCACCGCCGAATTCGAAGCCGACCTGATGGCGCGGATCGACCCCACGCACCGCGACCATCTCGTCCCCGCGCTCAGCGCACTTTGGCAGGAGGATTAACCGGAGCCAGATGATTAACCGGGGCGGGCCGATTCTGCACCACGTCCCATCGGGTATGACAATCCCCTCTTCCCTTGTCGGAAATTGCATGCGTTGCTGACAAAGATAAAATTGGAGAGAGCCGCCGGCAATGCTTAACGTCGACTATTTCGACCGACAGGTGCGGCTGCATTCCGATCGCACGCTGTTGATCGCAGATGGGCAATCCCTGACTTATCGCGAAGTGCATGATCTAACCCACCGCGCCGCTGACCCATGCGGCCGGCCCGTTCACCATGGCAGGGATCGCGATGGGCGCGACGATCGTGGTGCTGCCGCAATTCGACTCCGACGCGGTCATGGATGCGATCGTGGCGCATCGGGTGACTCACACATTCCTGCCACCGACGGCGGTCTATACAATGCTGGCCCACCCGCGCGTGCGCGACGTGGATTACAGCAGCTTGCGCTATTTCCTGCTGGCCGGATCGGCCTGCGCGCCCGAAAAACTGCGCCAGATGGTCGA
>JAYTHT010000458.1:0-11520 GCA_043732365.1 Novosphingobium sp.
GCAAGAGGATTACCGGCGGCTGGTGCGGCTGGCCGCGACGGGGACTGCGCCGCAGTTGAGCGTTGCGGTCGCAGCCCGCTATGATGACCACAAACTGGAAGCGACCAACATCGTTGCCGAAATTCCGGGCAGCGATCCGCGCGCCGGGGTGGTCATGGCGGGCGGTCATTTCGACAGCTGGATCGCAGGCGACGAGGCCAGCGACAATGGCGCAGGCTCGGTCGCGGTGATCGAGGCGGCGCGCCTGATCCACATGCTCGGCCTCAAACCCCGCCGCACGATCCGCATCATCTTGTGGAGCGGAGAGGAACAAGGGGAACTGGGCAGCCTGGCTTATGTCAGCCGGCACTTTGCCACACGCCCGGTCGATGGAACGCTGACCGGGTTTCGCTGCGAAGACGCCTGGGACAAAGCATTTCCGATCACGCCCCGGCCCGAATACGCGGCTTTGAAAGCCTATTTCAATGTCGACAATGGCTCGGGCAAAGTGCGCGGGATCTATACCGAGGGCAATGCGGGTGCGGGCGCCTTGCTGGGCCAATGGCTGGCACCGTTCAAATCATTGGGCGCCAGCGCAATCGTGGCCAGCAAGACCGACGGCACCCGACCACGAGAAATACCAGGCGATCGGGCTGCCCGGATACCAGTTCATCCAGGACCCGCTCGATTACGAAAGCCGCGTCCACCACTCGGCGCTCGACACGCTCGATCACATGCGCGGCGATGACATGCGGCAGATCGCGGTCGTGCTGGCGGGCATGGTCTGGCAGGCGGCGATCAGCGACAAGGAACTGCCGCGCCCGCCAATCCCGACGCAGCCGATTGCGACCGATCCGTTCAAAGTTGCAGATCCAGACGACTAGGCAGAATGGTAGTCTTTAGTCGTCGTCCCGGACTTGATCCCATAGGCATTTTCCGGCGACGGTGATGAGCGCGGATTTTGCTGCTTTTCCACCGTCTCTCAATGATTTGTAAAAGTGCTTGAGGGTTGGATGCTGTCGCGCTGCGGACAAGGCGGCGAGATAAAGCGACAGCGAATGCTACTGACGGCGCGCCGCGATCCACCCATCGACCTGTTGGTCGAGTACGGCGAGCGGTACCGAACCGCTGCCGACAAGCAAGTCGTTAAATCCGCGCATGTCGAATTTTGGACCCAGCGCGTCCATGGCTTTCTGGCGCAAGGCCATGATTCTTATCATGCCTATTTTATAGCCGGTGGCCTGTCCGGGCAATGTGATGTACCGGCGGGCTTCCGATTGGGCCATCGCGCTGGATTGGTGCCCGGTAGCGATCAAATAGGCCACCGCCTGGTCCTGCGACCACCCTTGCGCATGCAGGCCGGTATCCACCACCAGCCGTGCAGCGCGGAACAGTTCGCCATCCAGCCGCTCAAGCTCTTCAGCAGGGTTGGTATAGACCCCCATCTCGTGGCAGAGTTCCTCGGCATACAGGCCCCAGCCTTCGTTAAAGGCAACGTAGCCATACCCTTTGCGGAACAGCGGTGTGCCGGTTTGCCGAACCTGGATGTCGCCTTGCAACAGATGGCCCGGGATTGCCTCGTGACACATCAGGTCAGGCAACGCGTCTTCGCTGTCGGTGTTGCCCAGCATATGCAGGAACACACGGCCCGGGCGTTTGCCATCGGGGCTGGCAAAGCTGGCATGGGCCGCGCCGCCGGCCACTTCGCTGAACGGCGGTTCGCGCACGACTTCGGTGCCATAAGCAGGCAAAACGCCAAACCAGTTGGCCAGTTTTGCACGATTGGCCGCGACGATGGCGTTGGCACGCATCAGGCGCCTGGTGCGCAGCGCGTCGGTCCATGGCACTGGCAGATCGGATTGGGCGATGTGGGCGTGCATCTCCGCCTCGTCGGCAAAACCCGCTTTGCGGGCCAGCGCGTTTTCTTCGCCCATAATACGCGCGACTTCGGCCAGCCCGGTCTGGTGGATTGTCGCGGCATCCAGATCGGTCGTGGTGTTTATTTTCAGCGCTGCGGCGTACCAGTCGGCACCGCCGGGCAGGCTGCCCGCGCCAACCACGCCTGATGGCGCACCGGGCAGCTGTTGGTTGGCCCAGGCGATGACTCTGCCATACGCAGGGCCCAGCGTCAGGATCGCGTCGCGCGCTTCGATGCGCAGCCCGGCGGCGGTGGCATCGTCGATGGTGTGCGCTGTGACCAGTGCGGCGATCTTGGCCTGGGCATCGCTCCACAGCGGTGCGTCGGCGCCGCCGTCAAACGGCGCACCGGCAATCATGCGGCGCGATCCTTCGATCACACGCTCGTCTTCAAAGCGGGGGGCGACAATCCCCTCGGCGGCAGACAGGCGGCTTTGCGCGATTGCGGTATCCAGCACCGCCGGGATGGCGCGCACGCGGGCTGTGTAGGCGCGCATGTCGCCCAGATCGCCGACGCGGTGGGTGTTGATCAGGAAATTGGGCAGTTCGCTGTGGATCGAATAGATAAACGCATAAAATGGCGGCTGATAACGGCGGAACCGATATTGCAATTCGGCCCGATCCAGTTCGAGCGCCCAGATCGCATAATTTGCTCGGCCCGACACAGACAGGTGGGCCGGGTCAAATGCGGCCGTCATCCGCGCGACGCTGCCCCGGCGCCATTCCAGGCGGTGCAACTGCGCGGCGTCGCTGATGTCGTCGAGTTGATCTTCGCCCTGTTTCAGGCCCAGCCGCGTTGCCAACTGCGGGCGCGTGGTCAGTTCGGTGGCGAATTCCGCGTCCAGGAATGCGGTCAACCGGGCGTCGTCGCTTGCTTGGACCTGCACTGCGCGGGGCGTTTCCGCCAGCACCGAGCTTGCGGTTGCGACCAGCAGAATCAGGACGAATGCGGAAAGTGTCGATCGAATGCTGGTCATCAAAGGTCCTGACAATCAGTTGTACGTGTTAAGCCTGATCGTCAGGCGGTGCGAAATCCGTGAGTGATCGGATACCGGCGGTCGCGGCCAAAATTGCGCATGCCCAGCTTTACCCCCGGGGGGGCCTGGCGCCGTTTGTATTCGGCCAGATGGAGCAGGCGTTCGATACGGGTCACGGTGACGCGGTCAAACCCTTCGGCGACGATCTGGTCGACGCTGCGTTCCTGTTCGATCAGATCGTTCAGGATCACATCGAGCACGCCATATTCGGGTAGCGAATCCGAATCCTTTTGATCCGCGCGCAATTCGGCGCTGGGCGGTTTGATGATCACGCTGGCGGGCATGACCGGGCCATCGGGGCCCATGCCGATTTTTGGCCGGCGGGTGTTGCGCCAGGCCGATATCGCAAACACCGTGGTTTTATATGCGTCCTTGATCGGGTTATAGCCGCCGTTCATATCGCCATAGATCGTCGCATAACCGACGCTCATCTCGCTTTTGTTGCCCGTGGTGATCAGCATCGGGCCAAATTTGTTCGATAACGCCATCAGCGTGGTGCCGCGAATTCGCGATTGCAGGTTTTCTTCGGTCGTATCGGGAGCGCGGTCGCCAAACACCGGGGCCAGCATCTGGGTATAACCCGCCACAGCCGGCTCGATCGGTATCGTGTCGAGCCGCGTGCCGAGCAGCGCGGCGCAGGCGGCGGCGTCATCCAGGCTTTCCTGGCTGGTATATCGACTGGGCAACATCACGCACCACACCCGGTCTGCGCCCAGGGCATCGACCGCGATCGCGGCGGTAATCGCCGAATCGATCCCGCCCGACAGGCCCAGCACGACGCCGGGAAAGTGATTTTTGTTCACATAATCGCGCAAGCCCATGACCATCGCGCAATAAATGTCTTCCGGGTGTTCGGTCGGCTCCACGACCTCGCCGGGCGAACAGCGCCAGCGATGGCCCCCAATGGCCTTGCCTGCGAACGGCACCCGGTGCCATTCGGTGTGCACGACCGCTTCTTCCCAATCGGGCGCCTGGACCCATAGCGCGCCTTCGGGGCCGACGACAAAGCTGCCGCCGTCGAACACGATTTCGTCCTGACCGCCGACGCGATTGAGATAGGCTAGCGGAATGCCGGTATCGATCGCGCGGCGTTTGGCCACGCCGTCGATGCGCATCACATCCTTGTCGATTTCATAGGGGCTGCCGTTGACGCAGATAAAGATTTCCGCGCCCAATTGCGCCAGATGGCGGCACACATCGGGATGCCAGATGTCTTCGCAGATCGGCAGGCCGATCATGACGCCTTTGAACAGCACCGGTTCGGGCAAAGGCCCGGGCAGGAAATAGCGTTTCTCGTCAAACGTGCCGTAATTCGGCAATTCGTATTTGAACCGCACCGCCGCGATCCGCCCGCCTTCGAGCAGGGCAACCCCGTTGTGCAGCGCCCCGTCGCGCACAAACACGCTGCCGATCAGCAATGCGGGGCCGCCATCAGCGGTGTCGAGCGCCAGTTTCTGCAATTCCCGCGCGGCGCGTTCGATCAGCGCGGGTTTCAGGATCAGATCCTCTGGCGGATAGCCGATCAGATGCATTTCGGGGAACACGATCAGGTCACTGTCGCGCGCCTGTGCCCGCACGCGCCGCACCGCTGCGGCGTTGGCGGCAAAATCGCCAACTTGCTGGTTGAGTTGGGCCAGGGTAATAATCAGTTTTTCTGCCATGGAACCTGTCCTAGAGCATCGTGCAAAAAAGTGGGAACCGGTTTTTTGCGAAAACGATGCGACCACAAAAAACGCATCGTGCAAAAAAGTGGGAACCGGTTTTTTGCGAAAACGGTGCGACCACAAAAAACGCATCGTGCAAAAAAGTGGGAACCGGTTTTTTGCGAAAACGATGCGACCACAAAAAATCCAAACCGGTGCGCGCATCAAGCGCTGTCCACCATTCGGTGTTGCCGCAAATGTTGCAAAGCTGTCACCATGGGCTAAGGCGCGCCGCATAGGGACTCGGCGCATGCGTCAGATGTTGGGGTCGGCATCCGGGCAGAGCCAGACGAAAGCAGGCAAGCGATGAAGATCATGTCGGGCAATGGCAACCTGCCGCTCGCGGGGGCCATTGCGGCCTATCTTGAAATGCCGCTGACACACGTTTCGGTCCGGCGCTTTGCCGATGAGGAAGTGTTCGTCGAAATTCACGAGAATGTGCGCGGCGAAGACGTGTTCCTGGTGCAGTCGACCAGCTACCCCGCGAATGACAATCTGATGGAATTGCTGATCTGTATCGATGCGCTGCGCCGCGCCTCGGCCAAACGGATCACGGCGGTCGTGCCCTATTTCGGCTATGCGCGGCAGGATCGCAAACCTGGGCCGCGCACGCCGATCTCGGCCAAACTGGTCGCCAATCTGATCACCACGGCGGGCGCCGACCGCGTGCTTGCGGTCGATCTGCACGCCGGTCAGATCCAGGGTTTCTTTGACATCCCGACCGACAATCTGTTTGGCGCGCCGGTGATGGCCGCCGATATCCAGACGCGGTACGGCCGCGAAGGGCTGATGGTCGTGTCGCCCGACGTTGGCGGTGTGGTCCGCGCCCGCGCGCTGGCCAAACGGTTGAACAATGCGCCGCTGGCCATCGTCGACAAACGCCGCGATCGCCCCGGGCAGTCCGAAGTGATGAACATCATCGGCGAAGTCAAAGGACGCATGTGCATCCTGATCGATGACATCGTCGATTCGGGCGGCACACTGTGCAACGCGGCGCAGGCGCTGATGGATGCCGGCGCCAAAGGCGTTGCGGCCTATATCACCCACGGCGTGTTGTCGGGCGGCGCGGTCGCGCGCGTCGGCAATTCCGCGCTGAAGGAACTGGTGATTACCGACACCATCCTGCCGACCCAGGCGACGCTCGACTGCAAACGCATTCGCGTGCTGACGATTGCGCCGCTGATTGGTGAAGCGGTCCGCCGCACGGCTGACGAAAGCTCGGTCAGCTCGCTGTTCGACTGATTCAAGTCAGCTTTGCCGACCGGTTTCCGTCGTGCTTTGGCGGCACGGCCTGCGCCGCGGTCCGGTTTTCGACGAATGCAGGCGATAATTGGCGTTCCAGCGCCCGGCACACATTTGCGTGATTGATCAGCGCGCGTGATATCGCCTCCAGAATGCCGGTATGCAGGCGCCGTTCGCCGGCCAGCAGAAATCGCACCGATCGCTCGCTCATCCCTAGCGCCTCGGCAGCGGCGGCCTGACCACCAATGCAATCGACCGCATCGCGAAACAAATTGATCTGGGTGGCATCGTCCATCGTTCAGCTCGTTGGCATGGCTGTGATGTCCTGGTCAAGCCAGGGCAGCGGGGCTGTGATGCCCCGGTCAAGCCATGGGACCGCGCAAGGGAGGGCGTCAGTAACAGGGGTCAGGCTTGACCGCTGGCGCGCGCTTGGCCATGCCGCACACCCATGAAACTTGACGCTGAAATCGCCCTCGCCCACCGCCTTGCCGATGCGGCCGGGGCGGCTATCCGCCCGTATTTCCGCGCCGCCGCGTTCGAACGCAAGGGCGACAACACCCCGGTGACCGCCGCCGACCGCGCCGCCGAGGACGCGATGCGGGCAATCCTGGCCACAGCCATGCCCGCAGACGGCGTGATCGGCGAAGAATACGGCGTAACGCCTGGCACTTCGGGCCGGGAATGGGTGCTCGATCCGATCGATGGGACCACCGGGTTTGTCGCGGGGCGGCCGTTGTTTGGCACGCTCATCGCGCTGCTGGTCGATGGCTTTCCGGTGCTGGGCGTGATCGATCAGCCGATTTTAAAGGAACGCTGGGTGGGCGTAGTGGGTCAGCCGACCTTGTTCAACGGACGCAAAGTGCGCACCCGGGCGTGCCCCGCACTGGCCGAAGCGGCCATCGCCACGACCGGGCCGCATTATTTCAACGACCATGACGGCGAACATTTCATGGCACTGGCCGCGCAGACCGATCACAAGCGCATGGTGATGGGCGGCGATTGTTATAACTACGCGATGCTGGCCAGCGGGCACCTCGATATCGTGTGTGAATCCAATCTGAAAGTCTACGACTGGGCCGCGCTGGTCCCGGTGGTCGAAGGCGCGGGCGGGGTCATGGCCGACTGGAACGGCGATCCGTTGCGCTACGGTTCGGATGGGCATGTGATTGCACTGGGCGATCCCGCACGGCTGGACGATGTGGTTGAAGGCCTTGCGTGTTTACATTGAGGGCCTGCTGGCATTGAGGGCCCGCTTGCATTGACGCGCATGCACGACTAGGTCGCACACAGCATCAAGAGTTGGGGGTCCGTCCTCCAACGCCAACCTGCCGGTTACCGGGCAAGGTGGCGCCTTTCAGCGATGAACGGGATGTGGCCGCAGCGGCAACCAAACGGAGCCAATGCCCCCATTCCTTGCGTCGTGTGCGCCCTTTTGCACCCGGGTTCCGGTGACCAGAGGACACCTGCGTGCCAATTCGGATTGCCGACACCCTGCCCGCCCGCCGCACTCTCGAAGCCGAAGGCGTAATCGTGATGGCCGAGACCGAGGCCGCACGGCAGGATATCCGCCCGTTGCGCGTCGCGCTGTTGAACCTGATGCCCGACAAGATCACCACCGAAACGCAGATCGCGCGCGTGCTGGGCGCCACGCCGTTGCAGATCGAATTCGAACTGCTGCGCATTTCGGACCATGTGAGCAAGAACACCGCCGCCGGGCACATTGCCGAATTCTATCGCCCGTGGGCCGAAGTGCAGCACGAGAAATTCGACGGGCTGATCGTCACCGGCGCGCCGGTCGAGGCAATGGCCTATACCGACGTGACCTATTGGCCCGAGCTGACGCGGATTCTGGACTGGAGCCAGACCAACGCCCATCGCGTGCTCACGCTGTGCTGGGGCGCGATGGCCGCGCTGTACCATTTTCATGGCGTGGACAAGCATGCGCTCGAAACCAAGGCTTCGGGCGTGTTTGCGCATACCAATCTGGTGCCGGCCTCACCGTGGTTGCGGGGATTGCCCGACCGGTTTGATGTGCCGGTGTCGCGGTGGAGCGAATTGCGTGCCGCCGATCTGCCGGCGGGCGCCGGGCTGACCGCGCTGGCGCAAAGCGACGAAGTCGGCCTGTGCCTGATCGACGATCCGGCGCACCACGCGCTCCACATGCTCAACCATCTGGAATATGACACGCTGACGCTCGCCCATGAATTCGCGCGCGATGAAGGCGCGTATGTGCCCCGGCACTATTTCCCCGGGGATGATCCGGCGGCGCACCCGCTCAACACCTGGCGCGGCAACGGGCACATCCTGTTCGGCAACTGGATCAACGAAGTGTACCAGACCACCCCCTTTAACCGGGCCGAGATCGGCACGCGGTAAGGGCCCGCTAAAATCCTCCCCAAATCAGGGAGGATACGAAAACGGCAGAGTTCAGCCGTCAAATCCGCGCCCCCAAAATTACCAGGGCACGGTGCGGCCCTGATAATCGAGGTGCTGCAAACCCGGCGTATGACGCGCCGCCAGCAGGACATTGACCACACCCGGCACGCTGTCGGCAATCGTCAGCGGCGCAGAGTCGCCGCCCAGATCGGTCCGCACCCAGCCCGGCGCCATCATCACCATCGCGTGTGCAGTATCCTTTTGCGGGGCGGCAAAGCTGCGCATGAACATGTTGAGCGCGGCCTTGGTGCCGCGATACAGCTCGCGCATGCCGACCACATTGTTGGCAATTGCACCAGACCGTCCGCACGCTGTATCTCAAAGTGATTTGTGGCGAAATGGAATCATCACAAACAGATACGCTTGCCTTTTGGCGCATCGGTGCCTAAGGGCCCCAGCTTCATCCGGCATACCGATGAGACTCGCCTGGCCACAAGGGCTGCCACGGCGGGTTTAGGCAAGCCGAACCCAAAGGAGACGAAAATGCCCAAGCTCAAGACCAAAAGCGGTGTGAAGAAACGCTTCAAAATCACCGCGACCGGCAAAGTGAAACACGGCGTGGCCGGCAAGCGCCATCGCCTGATCAACCACAATGCAAAGTACATCCGTCAGAACCGCGGTACTTCTGTGATTTCCGATGCTGACGCAAAGGTGATCAAGAAGTGGGCGCCCTACGGGCTCGGCTGAGGAGACTGACAGATGACCCGTATCAAACGCGGCACAACGACCCGCACCAAACACAAGCGTCTTCTTGATGCCGCCAAAGGCTTTCGCGGCCGGCGCAAGAATACCATCCGCATCGCACGCCAGGCCGTCGAAAAGGCCGGCCAGTACGCGTACCGCGATCGCAAGGTCAAAAAGCGGACGTTCCGTGCGCTATGGATCCAACGCATCAACGCCGCCGTTCGCGCTGAAGGCCTGACGTATTCGCAGTTCATTCACGGCACCAAACTCGCCGGGATCGAACTCGATCGCAAGTCCATGGCCGACCTGGCGATGAACGAAGGCGGCATCTTCACCGCAATCATCGCACAAGCACGGGCTGCCTTGCCCGCGGCGTGATTGTTGCGACTGCTGAAAAAAGGCGCTGTCTGCAAAGACGGCGCCTTTTTTGTGCCTGGGGCGGCCGGCAGCCCATAACCATCAAGCTTGGAATCGCCGCCAAATCCCGCTAGCGATCCGGGCACGATGGAACAGCTCAATCACACACTCGCGGCGATTGCCGCAGCCGATACGCCCGACGCGGTGGAGGCCTTGCGCGTTGCGGCACTGGGCAAGCAGGGCTGGGTTTCGGCGCTGTTGAAGACATTGGGGACGATGACCCCTGATGAGCGCCTGGCGCAGGGCCCGCAAATTCATGCCGCGCGTGAACAGGTGACAGGTGCGCTGGCGGCGCGAAAGGGTGTGCTGGAGAGTGCTGCGCTTGAGGCCCGGCTGAGTGCCGAACGGGTCGATCTGTCGTTGCCTGCGCCCGAGGCGCCGCGTGGGTCGGTGCATCCGGTCAGTCAGGTGATGGACGAACTGGCGGAAATTTTTGCCGATATGGGATTTGCCGTCGCGAGCGGGCCCGAGATCGAGGATGACTGGCATAATTTTACCGCGCTCAATATGCCCGAAACGCATCCGGCGCGGGCGATGCATGATACGTTTTATTTCCCCGATCGTGATGACCAGGGACGGTCGATGCTGTTGCGCACGCACACCTCGCCGGTGCAGATCAGGGCGATGATCGCAGACGGCGCGCCGGTCCGGATTATCGCGCCGGGGCGGGTTTACCGGTCGGACAGCGATGCGACGCATACGCCGATGTTTCACCAGATCGAGGGTCTGGTGATCGACAAGGGTATTCATCTGGGTCATTTGAAATGGACGCTGGAAACGTTTTTAAAGGCGTTTTTTGAGCGTGATGACATCGTGCTGCGCCTGCGCCCGAGCTATTTCCCGTTTACCGAGCCTTCGGTCGAGGTCGATGTCGGGTATACGCTGATGGGCGGCAAGCGCGTGATCGGCGGCGGCGGGGATACGGCGGATGGTGGCTGGATGGAGGTGCTCGGGTCGGGCATGGTCAACCGCCACGTGATTGCGGCGGGCGGGCTTGATCCCGACGAATGGCAAGGGTTTGCCTTTGGCACCGGGGTCGATCGGCTGGCCATGCTCAAATACGGGATGGATGATTTGAGGCCGTTTTTTGACGGCGATTATCGCTGGTTGGGCCATTACGGGTTTGCGGCGCTGGATGTGCCGACGCTGTCCGGTGGCGTTGGTATGCCGGCGGGGGGAGTGCGGGCATGAAATTCGCACTGTCGTGGCTGAAACGCCATCTCGACACCACCGCCGATGCGGGCACGATTGCGCGCACTTTGACGTCGCTCGGGCTCGAAATCGAAAACGTCAGCGATGCCTCGGCGGCGCTTGCGGCGTTTCGCATTGCGCGGGTGCTGACCGCCGAGCGGCATCCGCAGGCTGACAAATTGCAAGTGCTGTCGGTCGATCTGGGCGACGGGGCGCGGTTGCAAGTCGTGTGCGGTGCGCCCAATGCGCGCGCCGGGCTGATCGGCGTGCTGGGCGTGGCAGGGGCGGTTGTGCCGACCAATGGCATGGAATTGCGCAAAAGCGCGATCCGCGGCGTTGAATCCAATGGCATGATGTGTTCGGCGCGCGAACTGGGTCTGGGCGAAGATCACGATGGCATTATCGAACTGCCAGCGGATGCTCCGATCGGTGTCAGCTTTGCCGATTATCTGGGGGCGGACCCGGTGTTCGATGTCGCGATTACGCCCAACCGGCCCGATTGCATGGGTGTTTATGGCATCGCGCGCGATCTGGCGGCCGCCGGAGTCGGGACTTTGCGGCCCATCGCCGTGGACGCTGTGGTGGGCACATATGCCTGCCCGGTGGACATTCGCACCGATGATCGCGAGGGTTGCCCGGCGTTCTATGGCCGGGTCATCCGGGGCGTGCGCAATGGCACCAGCCCGCAATGGTTACAGGACGCATTGAAATCCGCCGGGCAACGACCGATTTCGGCGCTGGTCGATATTACCAATTTTGTGATGCTGGGCTATGGCCGCCCGGCGCACGCCTACGATCTGGCCAAACTGAGCGGTGCGGTGGTTGCGCGCAAGGCGGTTGCGGGCGAGACCGTGCTGGCGCTCAACGGGCGCGAATATGCGCTGGAACCGTGGATGACGGTGATCGCCGACGAT
>JAYTHT010000459.1:0-3577 GCA_043732365.1 Novosphingobium sp.
TATCTGGCCGCGATGCTGCGCAGCGCACCGGTCGCAGAGCGGCT
The DNA here is from genome assembly GCA_043732365.1 of Novosphingobium sp. GTDB lineage: Bacteria > Pseudomonadota > Alphaproteobacteria > Sphingomonadales > Sphingomonadaceae > Novosphingobium. The sequence goes on from JAYTHT010000459.1 coordinate 45, forward strand.
GATGTTCGGCAATGCCTGCGGTGCGCTGACGGTCGCGGCGATCGGCGGCACCGGCGGTGTTACCGATGCCGACCAGGTCCGTGCGTTCATCGCCGCGCAGACAGGGCCTTGATACTCTTTAAACGGTCATCACGCGGATGCCGCGCGCGATCATTTCGGCCACGAAGTCGGCAGGCGCAGCATCGTCGGTGATCAGCAGGCTGGCCGCCCCGATCGTCTCGATCACTGCTGGACAGATCTGGTCGAGTTTCGAATGGTCCGCCAGGATCCACACTTCGCGCGCCTGGCCGATCAGCACCCGGTTGGTATAGGCTTCCTCGCTGTCAAATGTCGTATAGCCGATGTCGGCATGAATCCCGTCGGCGCCGATCACTGCGACATCGAGATTGAAATCGCGGATCGTCCGCTCGCAGATATGCCCGACCACTTCGGCAGTCCGCTTGCGCATCATCCCGCCGGTCAGGAAAATATCGATATCATCGGCATCGCGCAGTTCCAGCGCTACATTCACTGCGGTCGTCACCACCCGCAGCGACATCCGCTTGATCGCCGCAATCATCTGCATGACTGTCGTGCCGCCGCCGCAACCGATAGTCATGTCGGGCTCGAGCAGCGACGCCGCATGTGTCCCGATCCGGCGCTTTTCGGGCAGGTACGCCATAATCTTGGCATCATAGGGGACTTCGCGGCGACGATCGCGCAAGGCCGCGCCGCCATGCGTGCGCAGCAGGCTGTTGCTGGCATGCAGTTCAGAAATGTCTCGCCGTACGGTGGCCGGGGACACGACCAGCATCCGGGCGAGATCCTGCACGCTGACCGCGCCGCGCTTGGCGAGCTCGACGATTATCAGGTCATGACGCTCAGCTTTGATCATTCAGCCTCTTGCCCACCGCCGTTCGCTCTGCCCGGTGGTCGTCGGCGTATACAGAGCTTCCCGGCCATGATCAACGCGGACCGGCACAGCATGCCTGACGCGCTATTGCAGTTTCTGGATCTTGAAGTTGGAAAACAGGTAGCGGAAGCCCGATTGGCGCAGCAGCGCGTCGGCTTCGGAATTGACCCCGAGCGCCGCCCCGCCGAGCCAGCAGAAAATTTCCACCGCAACGCCAAGTTCGGTTTCCATTTCCGCCTTGGCAGCGGCGATTTCGTCCTCCAGCACCGCGCGCGGGGTTTCCGGCGCGACACAGTTGTGCGTGCGGGTGTGGCAGGCAAACGCATGTCCGCGCCGCACGATGTCACGCGCCTCGTCCCAGGTCAGCGCGATCCGTTCGCCGGGATATTCGTCCTGTTCGGGCAGATGGAGCGTGTGATTTGCTGCATATTCGCGCTGTTCGTGCGCTGGCACGCCAAGAAAGCCCGATGGCACAAAGAACCAGCCGGTAAAGCCGAATTCCTCGAGGATCGGCAGCAATACGTCGAGATTGTCGCGATAGCCTTCGAACAGCGCCGGCATCACGCCGGGACGATCATGGTTCCAGCGACCTTCGATCGCGGCGGCGAAGTTTGCTGGCGTGATCGGCTCGAAATCGCGCGCCAAAGCCTCGATCTGGCGGCGGTACTCCGCCTCGCGATAGCGCGGCGTGGCGTGGAAATTGACCAGCCGGATCGTCCGCGATCGCGCCATTCCACTGGCTAGCTCGGCTATGACAGGCGGGGCTGCGGTCGGCAATACCAGCTTGGCCGGGGCGGTCAGCGTTGCAGGCGCTGTCGCGTGGCTACTGTCGGACTGGAAACTGCGCTGCGCCAGCAATTCAAGCAGCTTGGCGACGTCGTCGAGATCGAGCAGCGGCTTGCGCAAGGCCAGTGCGGCCGCGAGTTCGACGAATTGCTGACAGAGACTGTCGGAGGCGACATCGCCCCCCGGCACGCGTGTCGCCGGGGATATCGCATCCTCGCCGACCAGAAACATCGGAATGCCCATTTCGGCATAATTGGTCGTTTCAAGCCGATCCGGGTTGGCGACCAGATTATCGATCAGCGTTTCGATTGAAAGTGGTTGCGCGGTGACTGACATAGGTTGGCGATCCTTGTGTGCCGTTGGCCGGTGAATACGAAATATGTGCCGTTGCGAAGTCGGACAGGGCTATCGCCCGCCGCTGACGTTGACGATGACTCCGGTGCAATAGGACGCCGCGTCCGACAGCAGCCAGAGGATCAGGTTGGCGACTTCGCGCGCTGTGCCGGTCCGTTGCATCGGAACACCGGCCGCGAGCCGCGCCGCCCGCTGCGGGTCACCGCTCGATGCGTGGATTGCGGTATCGATCAGCCCTGGTCGCACGCCGTTGACGCGGATACCCTGCGCGGCGACTTCCTTGGCCAAGCCGATTGTCAGCGCGTCGATGCCGCCCTTTGAAGCGGCATAATCGATGAACTCGTTGGGCGCGCCCAGCACCGCGGCCATCGACGACACATTGACGATTGCCCCGCCTGTTCCGCCCGCAGTCGGAGCCATGCGTCGCACCGCTTCGCGCGCGCACAGGAACGTGCCCGTCAGATTGGTGGCGATAGTCGCGTTCCAACGACCCAGATCCATATCGGCCAGCCGCGAAGCGGGCGCGAGGATCCCGGCATTGTTGACCAGGCCGGCAATTGCCCCGAATGCATCCAGTGCCCGATCGAACAGGCGCGCGACGTCGTCCTCACGCGAAACGTCGCACATGACCGCAAGCGCGCGGCCACCGGCCTGCTCGATTTCGCGCACGACTGCATCGGCTGATTGCCAGTCCGACCGGTACCCAAGGCAGACCGGCCAACCCGCCTGCGCGCCCAGCTGCGCGCAGGCTGCACCGATCCCCCGCGAACCGCCGGTTACCACCAGCGCCCCATTCATTTGCGCGCCGACGGCTGCCCGAGGTTGAAGCGCGCGCCCGCATAGAAATACCGACCCAGCGGCGAGATCGGGATGTTGGTGAAATAAGAATACGCATCGGGCTTCCGATCCGTCAGGTTGTTCACACCTGCATAGAACGAAAAGCCGCCTTCCACCTGGAACCGCACTTGCACGTCATGTTGCCAAAGCGCCGAATCGCGGAAATACTGGGGGGCGACAATGTTCGGATCGGCGGCGCTGGAATTGCGGTCATACACGCGCGTCCCGTCGTTCCAGCGTAAGTTGTAATTGATCGTGACCTGGCCGATCGACCATGTCGGCGAAAAGTTTGCGGTCCATTGCGGCTTGAGCGCCGTATCGACCTGGTTGGTCACCGGGCCGCCGGGAATGCCGACCTGATCGAGCTTGTGCAGGTAGCCCACCACCAGCCGCAAGTCGAACATGCCGATCTTTTGGGTACGGACCAGATAGTCGATATTGACGTCCAGACCGGCAGTGTGAAATTGCGCCACGTTGAGCGGGCCGACCGTAAAATTGTTGATGATCCCGGTACGCTGCGCGCGGCTAAACTGGTTGCAGAACTGGTTGGGAACGGTGGGTTGGTCGACGCACAACGTGGCCAGGCTATTGGGATCGATCGTGTTGATCGCGTCTTTCAGATTGATGTCGTACCAGTCGATCGAGGCGTTGAAGCCGGGCATGA